>CAMZHY010000215.1 GCA_947307005.1 uncultured Planctomycetaceae bacterium | reverse complement strand
ACTGCTCGTCGAGGAGGAACTGCTCGAACCTTCGCCGCCCTTCGTCTCAGACGCCGCGACGAAGGGGAACATCTCTTCCATCGTGTACGGCGGAACGTAACCGGTCGAAGAACCGGATTCGGAATCGCCGGAAGAAGAAGCGGTCGCGGCGGTTGAATAGCCCGTCGCGCCGTCGGTCGTCGCCGCGGCTTCGCCTTCGGCGGCGGACGGCGTCGCGGAAGTCTGCGTCGCGGGGTCGGGCTGGATCGGATTGCCGGAGGCGTCGATATCGAACGCCTGCGCCTGGAGATCGTCGATGTAGTACCAGCGGCGAACGAGTTCAAACCATTCGCTCAAGTCTTCGATATCTTGAACTTCGATATTGTCGATATAGATACGGTTTTGCGCCTTGATCGCTTCAATCTTCGCGCCCGTGACTCCCTCGGAAAGAATCGCGTTGTTCGGAGCTTCGGCGGGGATGACGGAGTTAATCGCCTTGAGCAACTCCATCCACGTAATGCGCCCTTCAACGCCGCTCGTGAGGTTGCGGCCGATATCGTCGAACTTTTGAAATTCTTTGACGCCGGCGGTGGCGCGCGAGATCAGTTTCGCAGACTGATCGGCGACCGCTTCCGCCTTCTGCTGCGCGGAAGAAAGCGCCGGATTCTGCACGACGTTATACGACGACGTCGTCGCGAAATACTGAACGCCAAGACCGAGCGCGACGAGAGACGCGGCGGCGAGCGCCCACGGCTTCTTCGCCTCAAGCATGCGGTCTTTAACGACTTCGCGCGGAATCAGGTTAATATTAAGGGGCGCTTGACCAAGGAGCTGGAGCGCGAGACCGTACGCGACGCCAAAGGACGAAATATTGTCGGTAAAGACGTTGTTCGCCAGAACTTCGGGACCGACGAGTTTCTGGAACGAACTGATCGTCGTCACCTCCATGCCGAGGCTCTTCGCGAGGAACTGACGCAACCCCGGGAGCTTCATGGCGTTTCCGAGCGCGTAGACGCGTCGAATCTTCGCCTGCTTGTTCAAACCGCAATAGTATTTAATAGAGCGGTCGATTTCCGCGAGCATGTCGCCGAAAACAGGCTTCATCGCCAGAATAACGGCTTTCGGGTCGGGCGCGGAACTCGTGTTGCGTTTGACATGCTCGGCGTTGGAGAAGGTCAACTTGAGCGATTTAGTCAACGCCTTCGTGAAGAGGTTGCCGCCGACGGGAATATTGCGGAGCCACACGGCGACGCCGTTCGTGACGACGATCTCAGTCGCGTCGGTTCCGACGTTAAGAACGACGTCGAAGTCCGTCAGCTCGTTCATATCGCGCTGAGAGAGTTCTTCGTAGTTGTAAAGGTCGTGAACAAACGCGTTATAGAGCGCGACCTGCGCGCCCTGGATGCAGTCGACGTCGATTCCCGCGTCGGCGTAACGTTGAAGCGTGCGTTTCGCGACTTCGCGCTTCATCGCGTACATAAAGATATGGAGATCGAGCGCGATTCCCCCTTCGACCGTGCCGCCGACTTGGCGATAATCCCAGATAACGTCCTGAAGATCAAAGGGAAGCCACTGCTTAACCTCGTACTTGATGAGGTCGTTGACCTTTTTCGGGTCGATCGGCGGCAACGGTTGGAAACGCCAGAGCGCGTTCTGACCGGAGACGGAAATCGCGATCTTTTCGCCCTTAACGTTGTTGCGAGAAAGGAACTGGGACAGGGTTTCGGCGAGAATTTCGTTCGCGTCCGCGCCAGGTTGCGTCAGAATTTTACTGTGTTCGATGAAGTCGAACTGCAGAACCTCGATTGTCCCGGGTTCCGCCCCTCTGCGGCAACGCAAAGCCTTTAGCGACGTGTTTCCTACGTCGACGCCCCATACGGTTTCATTTTTTGCCATAGCTAACTCGTCCCGTTGCTATTAAATAACGGCGGTCGTTTCTTTTCAAAAAAACGAGGAAAAAAACGACGCCTTTTCCTTCTCCTCAACGTCTAAGCGCTCGGAGGACGACGCGTAACGACGCCCCTATTCCGACGATAATACGCGCCTTTTCCTATTCTACCATTATCCATGTTGGTTGGTCAAGGATTTTTTCAACTTACCTCGGATATTTTTTCATTCTCTCCAAAAAAAACGCGTCCTATCAGGATTAAGCGTTTTTCCGCAGGCGCGGTCTCTCTAAACTGCGCCAAATATAGCGACGCGACCCAAACCGTCGCTCGACTCGACGAATCGACTGGAAAGAAAAAACCGGGAAATTGTATCAATTACGCCGATTTTTCTAATTGTTTTAGATTTACCGTCGAAATAAGTATTAACGCGCCTCTCATTGAAGGCGCCTTCCCCCCGCTGTAAACGAAAAAACGGAGACGTCGCTATGACGCGTATGATTGTTATGGGTATCGTGATGGCGTTCGCCATTGGTTTTGTCGGCTGCCGCTCCTGCATGGCGCCTTACGATCACTGCCAGCCGACGTTCATTCCCGAACGCGGCGATCAGTGCATGGGCGAATTGTACCGCTGCGGTTCGAATCTCGGCGGAATGAATCGCGCCTCGAACGCGACCGGCGACTGCGAAAATTGCGGCGGCGGCAGCGTCGAATACTACACGGAAAACGGCGAGACCGTCACGGCGCCGTACGTCGAGCAGAACGCTTCTTATAGCGCGCCGATGGAGTCGACGGGCGAGTTCGCGCTCAGCGACGATTCTTACGAAAATTATTGACGCCGACGGGAGCGCGAGCATGATCCTCTTCGCGTCGGACGACGACCTCTTTCCCGGCGACGCGCCGCTTTTGCGGTGGACGCCGGACTGCGGGGATCGCGACGCGTTCTTCATGACGCTGGCGCTGCGCGAGGCGCGTCTCGCCGCCGAAGAGGGCGAAATTCCAATCGGCGCGGCGCTCGTCTGCAAAGATCGCGTCGTCGCGCTCGACCACAACCGTCGCGAAAGCCTCTGCGACGCGACGGCGCACGCCGAGACGCTCGTCCTTCGCGAGGCGTCTCCTTTCTTTCCGTCGTGGCGCGTCGAAGACTCCGAACTCTTCGTCACGCTCGAGCCGTGCGCGATGTGCGCCGGCGCGATTCTACAATCTCGAGTCAACCGCGTCGTCTACGGCGCCTCCGACCCCAAGGGAGGCGCGGTTCGCTCCCTTTTCCAGCTCCTCGAAGACCCGCGCCTCAACTGGCGCTGCGACGTCGTTCCGGGCGTCCTCGAAGAAGAATGCGCCGAGGAACTGCGCGATTTCTTCCGAAAGAGACGAGCGCGAGGCTCGAAAACGTAATCAACGCTTAGAGTCTCTCACGGTGAAATCTCGATTTCTCCTATCTTTCTTGCGGTTTGTTATACGATATGGTATAACGCGGTTGTTCGAGAATTTCGTTCGCCCATATGGGATCCTTAGCGCAAGTTTCTTAATAAAATCAACTTAAGACGCAATCTATTACTAGAAAACAAGACAATATATGGCGCTTGAATGGAAAATATGTTATGTAAACGTCCCGCTCGACGATCAGGGCGTCTATGAACACGACTGTACTGACGACCCGATGACAAACGTCTTTACCGTTGAACTGACGGTCGACGATTACGACGCGCTTTTTTGGCTATTTAGAGCTTGGAACGACGCCTTCGGAACTCTTATCGATCTCTTCGAAGAAGATGAAATAAAGGCGGAAAATGTTCAAGAGGCGCTAGGCGTCCTGCAAAACCACATGGCGGAATCCGCCTCCTCCGAATTTCTCGCCGCCGCAAAAAAGATTTTGCCCGCCGTTGAGAAAGCCGTTGAACTCAACATGCCAATCTATTTGGATTTCTAGCCTCAATTAAATCTTGGCGGGACAAAGAATCGTTCATTCCGTCGATAGCTAGAGAACTTTTCCTCAAAGCGCGCTCCGCCCTAATATCGAGAAAACTCGCTACTCATCTTCTCTAAAGGAGAGCCGTTCAATCGCGAGGGCTTTTCCGGTCATGGGATCGAGGTCGACGAGGGTTCCGTCGATTCCGAGCTGGTTCTCCGCGACTTCAAAAGAGGAAAAACGGCAGCAGCGGAAGGCGTCGATCACCGGCGCGACTTTGCGACCGATGACGCTGTCGAACGCGCCGGTCATGCCGACGTCGCACTGAAACGCGGTTCCGCCGGGCAGAATCTTCTCGTCGGCGGTCGCGACGTGGGTGTGCGTGCCGAGAACGGCGGAGACGCGCCCGTCGAGATATCGCCCCATCGCTTGGATTTCGCTCGTCGCCTCGGTGTGGAAGTCGAGAATGCGAATCTTAACGTCGGCGACGCGCTCAAGGAGTCGGTCGATCGTCGTCATCGGGTTGTCGATCGGTTGATTGATGAAGACGCGGCCTAGAAGCGTCATGACCGCGATCCGCATCGGGGGACGTTCCGACGTTCCTAGACAATCGACGATCGTCCAGCCGCGCCCCGGCGCCGTCGCGGGGTAGTTTGCCGGACGAATCGCGCGCGGTTCCTGAGCGTTGAGGAGCGGATAGATCGACTTCTGACGGAACGCGTGGTCGCCCAAAGTGATGACGTCGACCCCGGCGCCGATAATCTCGTTGTAATTCTCAACGCTCAGCCCGGAGCCGTTGTACGCGTTCTCCGCGTTGACGACGACGAAATCGACGTCCCGCTTCTCGCGAATCTCGCCAAGCCTGCTTGTCAGGACGCGACGCCCGGGGCGACCGACGACGTCGCCGATCATGAGAATGCGAAAGGCGCCGCCTTTTGACGTCGCGTTCGCCGCTTTACTGTCTGAAACGATTTTTTCTGTCATGACGATCCGATCTAGCGGCGCAAAACGACGCCGCGCCCCGTATTGTAGCGATTGCGACGATTCGGAAAAGGGTTCGCCAAAAAACTGCGGCGGGGATTCTCCATGAAAAAAATCTTTCCCATTTTTTCTATCAAGTTTTTTAAGGGGCGTCCGATAGAGTTAATAGGCGCATGACGCGGCAAGATATTCCGATTATAACGACCCGCTCAAAGCTTCACGGCGTTCGCAAAACGCGTCGTTCCCCCGACGCAGGACGCCGCCCGTTTCCCCAAGAAGCGCGCGCCTCGCCCCCCTCCCCTCCCCCTGAAGAACATATCCCGTCGTTCTTTTCCCTAGAAGGACGACGTCGTCGAGGATTCCCAATGAACCAGGAAGTCAATGTTTTAGCTCTCGTCAAAGGCAAAGAACGCTACGTTTTCCTTTACACCGCCGAGAATCGCGAAGAGATCGTCGAATCGTTCGGTCGTTTCGCCTCCGACTCCGAGCTTAGCTTCACTTGGTACGACGCCGCCGTGATGACGCAGAAGGCGCTCCGCGAAAAACGCGAAGCCGAACTGGTCGCCGCCCGTAAAGAGATGCGCGAACGCGCCGCAAGACGCCGAAACACGGTCGATCCGACCCTCTTCAAAAACGTTAAAATCCGGTTCGACGAAGCGGACGAACTTTGACGTTCTCCGATTCCGTCGTCTGTTACCCCTCCCCCGAAAGCGAGCGCGACTCCTTTCGGGGGTTTCTTTTCACAACCAAGCGCGTCTCGGAGCGGAACGAATGGATAAGGACAAGCCGATCGACGAAACGGAACGTTCGTTGCGCGTTCCGATCCTTCGATACCTAAGATATCTCCGCGTCGAGCGGAATTTTTCAGATTACACCGTCAAGAGCTACGGCGAAGATCTCGAAGCGTGGCTTGAATACGAGAAATCGGTCCACAAGGGCGTCTGTCCGCGTCCCGATACGGTGTCGGCGCCGGAGCTTCGCGGCTACGTCCTCGCCATGCACGAGGCGGAATACGCGCGCACGACGATCTCGCGACGACTCGCGTCTCTCAGGGGCTTCTACAAATTCGGCGAGCGCGAAGGATGGGCGGCGTCCAATCCGACGAAAGCGCTCGTCAATCCTCGAACGCGAAGGCCGCTCCCTCTCGTCTTATCGACGGGCGATATTCAAAAGCTCCTCGAAGCGCCGCCGACGAACGACCCGTTGGGCGCGCGCGACAGGGCGATTCTCGAAACGATCTATTCCGCCGGACTGCGCGTGAGCGAATGCGTCGGACTGCGCTTTTCCGACCTTATTCTCGACGAAAACGCCCTGCGCGTGCGCGGCAAGGGCCGCAAAGAGCGGCTCGCGTTTCTCGGAAGCTACGCGCGCGAGGCGCTCTGCGTCTATCTTTTTTCGGCGCGTCAGTTTCTAGAGAACGCCAAGAACAACAAAAAACGCCGCGATCGCGACGCGTTCTGGAAGACGACGCCGAAACGCGAGCTTCAACGGTTTCTCGCGACCTTCTTCCCGGAATGCGCCGCCGGGTTCGCGTGGGAGCCGGCGACGCGGAGCGAACTCTCCGACGCGGCGGCGCGGAAACGCTGGGAAGCGTTTCTCGACGAGCCGATTTTCCTCAACAAGAACGGAGGCGCGCTCACGACGCGCAGCGTCGCGCGAAGCCTAGACGGATACCTCCGCGACGCCGGACTGGACGCGCGCGTCTCGCCGCACACGCTCCGGCACTGTTTCGCGACGCACTTGCTCGACTCGGGCGCCGACATACGTTCGATTCAAGAGATGCTCGGACACAAGAACATCGTCACGACGCAGATCTACACGCACGTTTCGACGGCGGCGCTGCGGACCGCGTACGAGCGCGCGCACCCTCGCGCGGCGCGGCTTGATTCGGTCAACCG
>CAMZHY010000214.1 GCA_947307005.1 uncultured Planctomycetaceae bacterium | reverse complement strand
TGTCGGAAATAGGAGCGACGGGTCTGAAACTGCGGAGGAAAACTCGCGTTCCAAACGCCGGAAAGCGTCGGGGCGTCGCATTCGATTTGAATCGGGGCGACGCGGCGGCCCCCGCTCAAACGTCTGTTCGATTCGTCGCTAAACTCGAACTCTACGCGCTCGTAACGACGTTTAACGAGCAGTCGAACGTCGAGAACGTAGCGTTTCGGCTCGCCCGGCTCGCTCGGCGCTTTCCAAAGAGTCCACGGCGCGAGTTCGCCGTCGACCCAAACGCCGTTGATTGAATTGAAAACGCGACCGCGAACGACGTGTTCCCAGCCGACGCTAGGATCGAGCGCGCCGGTAAAGAAATCCTCCTGTCGATACGCGTCGTCGCGAAGCGGATCGGGCGCCGTAAAGTCGTCGATTTCCTCGTCCGACCCGTCGGATTCGAGAACGTCTTGACGGCTCGAAGGGAGCGTCAATTTAATTCTAAAGGAATCTCGACCGCGATTCTCTAGGTAAAAGGTCGCGCGATTCTGAACGGTTCCGTCAATCTGAAAGAACGAATCGTAATTCTCAAACCAACACAGCGAATTGAGCGGGGTCGCGCCGCCCTCCCCGTCGTCGACGCGAGAACGCGGCAAAACGACGAGTTCAAGTCGCGGCGTCGCCGAACCGCTCGCGGCGAGAGGGGCGAGCGCGTTCTGATCTCCGTCTTCCGTCTCTTCAGAAGGATCGGGGTTCTCTTTCGCGGTCGAATCCGTCTCGACGGACGCGCCGAAAAGCGCCTTCGGATCGTAGCGGAACGCTTTTTTGAAGAGCCATGAATCGTTCTTTTCCGACGCGGGAACCGTCGATTCAACGACCCCTTCTCCGCGCGTTTTAAAAACGGCGCTGGAACTCGATTCGACGACGATCTCGACCGACTGATCCAACGCGTCGGGTAAGAAGAGGAGCGGAACGCGAATTTCGCGGGTCGCCGGCGACGAACAGAAGACGTTAAGGTCAAAGGGGACGCTGCGCGAGGTCGCGAGATTGATCTCGTAAGCGTCCGCGTTTTCGGGAGTTCTCAGCGCGGCGGCTTCCTCGGGGGAAAGAAGCGTCGCGGAATAACGACGATTCGGATCGGTCGCGGTCGACCACGTCCAATTCAATCCGCTCGCGACGGTTTGACCGTAAGAACCGCGAGCGTCAGCCGGAACGGCGACGAAAAACACGATCCGATCGACGCGCATCCCAGACGTCGGAACGCAGTGCAGTCGCCAAGTTTCGTGGAGCGCGTCGTCGTCGAGAGAACACGCGCAGGAGGCTTCGACCGAATAGTTCGACCACGCGCTTTCAAGCGCCGCAAACACGCCGACCGTTTGATCGCCAAGCCACAAGCGCGCGCCGCCGGGCGCAAGCGGGGTCGCGTCGCGCAGGAGCGATTCGTTAAAGACAAAGTCGGGAGTCGTTTTGGCGGGCGCGAAGGGCTTGCCGGAACGCGTCGTGTAGCGAATCTGAGACGAGGAGTCCGAACGAATGGAAAGCGCGTGCGCGCCTTTAAGCGCGTTCTGGAGATCGAGAGGGCAAAGACGGTCGACGAGCGTTCGCTCTTCCAGCGGGGCGACGTAGCGCGCGGAAATCGTCGCGCGCGTCGGTTGATTCTCGACCGGCGGATTCTTAAAAGAAAGGGAAATAACCGAGCGCCCGTTCCCGTCGACGCCGGGCGACCATGCGACGGAGTCCGACTGCGACGTCTGAACGGAGTCGACTTCCCAACCCTCGGCGAGAGGAAGCGACACGCGATTTCGTTCGCATTCGTCGAAGTCGAAGAAAAGAGCCGTTTTAGCGGAAATCTCGTTGGCCGAGAAATAGCAGTCCGTCGCGCTGTCGAACGGGGGCGCGGCGGAGACGCGGCGAAGCGCGAGACGAACGCTTCCCCGAGGGTCGAACAGTTTGAACGTCGCGTAGCCGGCGCCTTCGACGCGCGCGCGGTTCGCGTCGCGAGTTTGCGTCGCGTTTTCGAGTTGATACGACGAAGCGGTCAGCGGGGCGACGACCGTCAGTCTGACAAGCGATTCGCGCCAGACGAGATTATCGGCTTCAATCCGCGCGGCGGGAAGTTTGCGTTCTCCAAACCAGACGGGACAGAAGAGCGTCGCGCGAAGACTCGCCGACGCGTCGTTCGCGAGATTCGCGGGAACGCGCAGACGAACGCGCGTCGTTCCGTCTTCCGCGACGGTCGACGAGAGGGGACGAATCGGAACGGAGCCCCATTCGAGAGCGAGAAGCGCGAGGGTCGGATCAAGCGTAAGGGTCGCCTCTCCGAATCGCGAAGGCGCGCGATCAAAATCGAAACGGGTCGTGAGATCGACGCCGGAAAGAGACGCGCGATACGAAGACTCCTGACGGTAGCCGAGCGGACGCGACGCGTCGACGGCGTCAAACTTTTCCGACGCGACCGTCACGCGCGCCTTTGAACTGCCGTGAAAACTCACGCGCCAGAACTGCGCTTCCGGATACGCGGCGACGCTAAACTCGTCTGAAGACGGTCGGGGAATCGGCGAGACGAGTCCGCCAACCGCCGAGACGACGTCGGATTTCGCGGTCGCGACGATCAGTTCGGCGCGAAGAAAAGAGCGAAAACTAAAATCGTAGTAAAGATTCCCCGCCGCGTCGCGCTTGCCGCGCTGCGACCATTTAAACCGTCGAACCTTTTCGTCGGCGCGGGGAAGATAGACGCCTCCGTCGGGATAGGTGGCAGGCGCGTCGGAAAGATCGTCGGGAAATTCCTTGGGATAATCGACCGCTAAACCAAACGCTTGAAGAGGAGGCGTCGCAAGAAACGGCGCGTTTTTGTCCTCTCGGTCGCGAACAGACGGCGCCGAGGTCGAAAGCTCGCCGTCTCCTTCAAGCGTCTCGCCGACGAGCGACGCGCTAAGTCGCATCGTCGCGACGACGCCGGAAAAACGCAAACCGTCGACGTAATCCTGAAGCGCGGCGCGGCGGTTCGTCGTCTGTATCCACTCTTTAAAGGACGCGGACGGAATCGGAAGATATTTGCCGTCGCCCCACGGCCAATGATCGATCGACGCAACGGGCGCCATCCAGTATCGATAACCGGGAAAATCGAGCGTTTCTCTAGGAGCGCGTTCCGTCGCGTCGGGCGGCGCGACGGTCGAAGACGCCGCGTCCTGAGATTCGGCGCTCGCGGCGTCGCTCGCGACGGGAAGGGTTCGCGTCGACGACGGCGTCGAGTCGCTTGCGGACGACGCGACCCCTTCGGTTCCGCGAGCGTTTTGATCCTGCGCGAGCAGAATCTGAACGTTCGCGACCGTGATCGCGGCGCACAAAGCGCAAAGGAACAGCGTTGTTCGGTTCGACGTCGTCATTTCAAGGTCTTGTCCAAGGAAGACGTAAAAATTTGAAGGTTATGTCGTTACGCTTCTTTATCCTGTAACATCGTCGCGTCGCTAAACTTCGTCTTCTTCTTTTTCTTCTCGCTCCGCTCCAGCAGCGCGGTCGTCGCAGCGACCGCGATTGTCAGGATAACGCCGATCGTCGTCGTCTGAAGGAACAGGAGCGCAAGGAGCGGTCGCAAAGACGCGAAAAAGAGCGCAAGCGCGCATAAGACGACAAGCGCCCAGCGCGTGAAGAACGCTTGCGACGCCGTCATCACTTGAAAATAGACAAGCCCCAACCCAAGCGCGAGCGCCAAACCGCTCCCGAGGAAAACGAGAAACGCGTTGTTGACCACCGCAAGACTGGCGCGCGGAAGCGGCGACGCGTCGCTCTCCGGCGCGTCGGAAGGCTTCGGACAGTCGCAAAAACGACTGTAAAGGTAAACGTTCGCCTCTTGCGCGATCGGCTCGCGACGAGCGACCCCGACCCAATCGCAGAGTTCTTCTTGGGACATCGTCGGTTTGCGACTGAAAAAGAGCGCGCCAAGCCCCGCGCCGCGTTTGACGATAAATTCGGGCGTCCACCCGCGAGGATCGACGACGACGAGACGGTCGCGGTTGAAAACCGTCTGCCAATACATTCGCCGAATCCAAACGGAGCCGTCAGCAAAATCCGGAAATTCGGCCGTCGCGCGCCCGCGTTTGCCGTTCGCGTTCGGCACGACGTAGGAGACCTCCAGCGCGACGTCTCGACCGCGCCGCGAAGGTTCGAACGGAATTCGGACAAATCGATCATGGAAATACAGCGCGCGCCGAACGTCGCCGCCGACGGGTATTTTTTCGCCGTCGATCGCGATGGAGACTCGGTCGGAGGAGCATTGTTCCGGAAGTCGAATTTCCACATAGTCCCGGTCGCAATTCATTTTCCAGACGACGCGATCGACGCGAGCGGAATCGGAAAACCAAGATTGAATCCACGCGCGATCGACGATCGCGACGCCCCCTTCGCGCGAGTCGAGCGAAACGTTAAAGCGCGCCGAATATTCCGCGACGAGCGACGTGCAGCGGATCGATTCCGTTTGACCGTCGTCGGAAAATTTACGCGGCTCGGCGTCCCAGAAGGTCTGAAAAGCCGAATCGACGGCGTCTTCTTCCGCGGCGGTCCGACGCGACGATCGGGACGGCTTCGCGTAACTCAGCCCTAATCCCACGGGCGTGCTCAGCGACAACTCGTTCGAGACGGAATCGTCCGTTTTAGGTTGAAAAAGATCGACGCGCGCTTGGCTCGTAAGACCTTCTCGAATCTCGATCGGATCAAGGTCGTACTGCATGTTCACGACGCAAGTTCCAATGCGAGGCGTTTCGACGGCGATTCGGCAAGTGGAAAATCGGCTCTTAACGTTCTGCGCGGGACGTTCTCCTTCGGGGGCGCGTTCGCCGTCGTTCTCGTCGCTAGTTTCTTTCGTTTCTGGAGAGTCGACGACGATATTCTGGGGAAGACCGTCGACGAAGCATTTTAAACCGCGTTCGCGAGACGAGTCGACAAGTCGCGTCGCCGCCTGAAATTCAAAGACGTCTAGCGGTTCATGTTCTATTCGATATTCAAGCGTCTCGTTCACGTGAACGGCGCCCTTTTCCGTAAGCGTCGCTTCCGTTCGAACGACGACCTGCGTCCGCTGCTTGAGACGACGAATATCGGCGACTAAGAGGGGATCGGGCTCGTCCTCGCGCGCGAGACGCGTCTGATAATACAGGGGCGTCTCGCGCAAATCGGCGGGAATTTCAAGGCTCAGCGTGAAGAACCGCGCCGTCTTGCGGGTCATGCCGACGATTTTATCGGAATGAACCTCGAGACCGACGTTGGAATGAGGAACGACGACGACGGGCGCCGGTTCAACGCGAGCGGCGATTGGGATCGGAAACGACGTGGAAAAACTCGCCAGGTCGTTCGGATCGGCGTCTGGATCGGGAACGATCGGGTCGGGATCGACGTCGCGAACAAACTCCAACTCCACGACGACTTCGCCGTCGGACGGAGTCGTCAACGGAATCACGGTTTCGCCGACGTCGTTGGCGGGCACAATCCCTTCCTGATTAATGACGCTCTCGGGATTGAAGACTCTCGAAAGAATCCAACCGTTGCGTCGCAATCGGAAACTACGAACTTTCGAACCGTAAATCGTGTATAAAAAACGAGCGCGAAGACGGAGCGTTTCGTTATCGACGGTCAAGAGATACTCGGGACGCGCGTCGACGACCGTTTCTCGCGAGTATCCTTCCGCCGTCATAAGGAAAGGCTGCGAAAAGAAGGAGTAAACTTCGGCGCCGTCTTCAAGAGAATTTTCAAAAGAACTGGACGCTCCATAGACGGGAGTCACGTTAAAATCGGAGTCCTGCGACTTGACGACGCGAATCTGACCGAACTGTTTCTGCGCGTCTCGCACGTTGAACCCCGCAAGGCGGCGAGGAGGACGGCGTCCGCTCGCGTCGGGAGCCGTCTCGCGCGCGATCGAACGCGCTTTGAGTCGCAACGTCGCGCCGGACGCCTTCTGCGCTAGACGAATCTCAACGTCGCGCCCCAGCGCCTCGTCGGACGACTCGTCGAGTCCGTCGGCGCCTTCGCGATCGTCGACGACGCGAACGCTCGCGATCCCAAAAGAACCGCCGTTGGAATCGACGGCGACGACGCTGTCGGGCGTAAGCGTCGCGTCGGGCGGGAGTTCAACGCGAAAGACGTCAATCTCGCCGCCGAAAACGCGAATCGGAAGCGTCGCGTCGTAAGTCGTCCCTCGCGAATCAAGCTCGGCGACGATCAAAGCGTCCTCCACCTGAAGAACGACGCGGCGTTCGTCCGCTTGGCGTTCGTCCGCGCGAAGTTTGGGACGCCACCCGATTTCAACGCGTTCGCCGCCGCGGCCAAGGCCTCGAAGTTTGAGTTGCGACGCGTCTTCCGTCATCGGAATCGGCGCGTCCGCCACCGCGCCCTTAACGGAAAAAATTTCAGGATCCGCAAGAGGGACGTCGAGAGTTAATTGAGAATGGAGGGACGGGGGAAAAGACGCGACTAAACGACTTTCGGCGTCGTAATTCGCGGTCTTCGCCGTCGAGGAAGTCTCCACCGTGAAGCAAAGATCGAGCGTGAGACGGTAGAGATTCGGGCGCAGCCGACCCGATTCGCGACCGGAACGAGCGGTCGACTCCTGCGTCGTCGGTTCGTTCGTCGCCGACTCTTCGTAACGCGACGTCTCGGGCTCGGACGCCTCGGGTTCGGGCGTTTCCGTTTCGGAAGCTTCAA
>CAMZHY010000213.1 GCA_947307005.1 uncultured Planctomycetaceae bacterium | reverse complement strand
GGAACGGCGGCAACGGATTCGGATAAACCGTCGCGTCGCCGAGCTTAATCGAGGCGGATTCTTCGGGGAAGAAGACCGACGCCGTCGCGGCGGACGCGAGTTTCTCGCCGGCGTCTTTCGCGCTGGCGCCGTTTTCAACGAGATAGCCGCCCGTGCGGTTGGCGAGCGCTCCGAGAACGGACGTGTTCACAATCGCGCCGACCCCGTAGCAGTTGACCGGGACGCGAGCGTCGACGAGCTTCTCGACCGTTTCTTCGAAAACGTCCTCGGTGAAGGCGGAACTGGAGCTCACGCCGCGCCCGATGAAGACGATCGAACGATCGGCGCTCTCGTTGTAGTCGAAGGAATCAGCCGCGATTGCGAAAGACTTCTCGAGGTCGGCGGCGCCGAGCGCGTCGCGCTTCGAAAGGTTGGCGATCGCTTTCTTAAGATTAGGATCGCCGACGGAAAGGTAGCCGTCCGTGAGCGACTCCGTCTCGTTCGAGACGGTAAAGATCTGAACGCGAGCGTTCTTCGGAAGATTCTCGACGAGCGAGTAGAGGGCGTCCTGAGAAGCGCGGCGAACCTCGGAACTCAGCTGCGCGGCTGAAAAATCGACCAGCGCGGCGACGTCGACGCATTCCGATTCTGATTCGACTGCGGAAGCCTGAAGCGGAACCAGAAAACAATTCGTGCCGTCGTTGAGCTGGTAGGTCTCAACGAGGACGTCGGATTCTTCCGCCCCTTGAACCGCCGACAGGCCGACGAGGCAAGTCAGCGCGATCGCCGCGGCGGGCAATACCGTGAAAAGGCGCTTTTTCATTCTTATGATCCTCTACTCCGGAAATCAATTGAGCCGATTGGATTGGAAGCCGACCGCGACCGCGCGCGTCAGGACTCGCGCCAATCGCGCGAAAGCTCTATCGTTATCGCTTCCGTTGGTCGCTTGCCGATCGCCGTCGTCAAAGCGCGACGCCGTTCGCCGATCCGCGTCGCTCGACGATCCTCAAGAGGATCGCGTCGAGGGATCGCGCCCAACCTTTATAATCCACCTTTATATCAGGAAAGAAGCGATCTTTCAACCGGGCTTATCGACGATGGCGTGAACAAACGTTAAAAGGTCGCCTTTGAACCGTAACGAACCAAAAAATCGCTACGTTCGGGAAAGGCTCGCCTTGACGCGGTCGAACGCTTCTTGCCTTGAAAACGTTTTGCAAATTTGTTATCTTACCTTGTTTCACACAAGGACGGCAAACAATTCGCCCAACATTCCTTCTAGAAATTTTAATCTTGTCCCTTCGGAACGCAATAAAATTCCAAGCTCTTTTCCTAGATTTTAAAAAAATTTCAGTTCCTCAAGTAAGATATTCCTGTTTTAACAGTCTTTCATGAAAAAGCGGTTGCAGGCGCGTCGGATTGACGTTTTTTACGAGAAGACTTGAAATGGACCGCGCAACGCTTAGAATATCGCCGTCGACACGACGGGTCGCCCCCCTGCGGGATACCGGCGCGTCGCGAGGTCGTCGACCGTATGATCGGAAGAGCGGGGTCTCTAAATTGACGAAGGCGGGGAATTATGAGCGAAGAAAAACTGGAAGGACTTGACGGTTTTACCGAGGAACTTGAAGAGGAAGACGGCGACGATTCCGAGTTTGAGGCGGTTGCGACGACGGAAGGAACGGGAACGGGCGACGAGGAACCGGCGTCGCGGACGACGCCGCGCCGTCCGACGGACTCGGGCGCGATTCCTTTCGTCCATCTCCATACGCATTCTCATTACTCGCTCCTCGACGGCGTCGGCAAGCTGGAAACTCTCATTGATCGCGCGAAAGAACTTGAAATGCCCGCGCTTGCCATTACCGACCACGGCAATATGTACGCGGCGCTCGAGTTCTACCAGAAAGCGCTCGCCGCCGGGATTAAGCCGATCATCGGTTATGAAGCGTACGTCGCTCCCGGTTCGCGTTTTGAGAAGACCGACAAGCTGATGCATCACCTGACGCTGCTGGCGATGAACGAGCAGGGGTACCGCAATCTGCTGAAACTTTCTTCGATCGCTTTCGTCGAGGGGTTTTACTACAAGCCGCGCATCGACAAAGAGCTTCTCAAAAAGTATAACGACGGTCTCATTTGCCTAAGCGGCTGCCTTGCCGGCGAAGTCGCGCGGACGCTTAAACAGGGGCGCGGGGGGGCGGAGTCGCTCGAAAAGGCGCGCGCCGTTATCAATTGGTATCGCGGCGTTTTCGGCGACCGCTATTATATTGAGCTTCAGAACCACGGACTCTACGATCAGCAGATTCCTTATCAGAAAGAATTGGAACTCGCAAAGGAGTTGGGGATTCCGACCGTCGTTACGAACGACGTCCATTACGTAATGCACGAGGATTTTGAAGCGCAGGATCTGGCGCTGTGCATCAACACGGGGAAGTTTCGCTCCGACGTCAATCGAATGCGCATGGATTCCGACCAGTTCTATCTCAAGAGCGGTCAAGAGATGCTGGATACGTTTCCGGAAGCTCCCGACGCCGTATGGCGCTCCCTTGAGATCGCCGATCGCTGTCAACTGAATCTCGAACTTGGGAAACGGTTTTTCCCGATTTTCACGCCTCCCGACGGACTTTCTTCCGACGAATACCTTCGCAAACTTTGTCTGGAAGGACTCAAACGTCGATATGCGAACAATCCGAAACGGATGATTAACGGCGAGCTTTCCGAGGAGGTCATGGCGCGTCTCAATCGCGAGTTGAGCGTCATCGGCAAGCTGGGGTTTGCGAACTACTTTCTGATCGTTTGGGATTTCGTCCGCGAAGCGGAAGAGCGCGGCGTTCACCGGACGGCGCGAGGTTCCGGCGTCGGCGCGCTCGTGTGTTACGCGTTGAATCTTTCTCACGTCTGCCCTCTCGAGTTCGACCTCCTCTTCGAGCGTTTTCTCGATGAAAATCGACTTGAGGCGCCCGATATCGACATCGACTTTGAGCAGAACCGACGCGGCGAGATTATCGAATACGTGAAGCGTCGTTACGGCGAGGATAAGGTCGCGCAACTTGGCGTTTTCGGCACGATGGCGGCGAAGCTTGCCGTTCGCGACTGCGGACGCGCGCTCGCGATGCCTCTTAACGAGGTCAACCGAATCTGCAAGATGATTCCCAACGCGCCCAAGATGACGCTCAAGAAGGCGTTCGAACAATCTCCCGACCTGCTCAAAGAATGCGAGAAAAACCGCGACGTGAGCGAGATGTTCGACTACGCGCGCAAACTCGAAGGAATTGCGAAAAGCCCCGGCACGCACGCGTGCGGCGTTATCATCGCGCAGCGCGCCCTGACCGATTTCGTGCCGATTCAAAAGCTCGCCAATAAGTCGGATATCGTCACGCAATGGCAGGGCGCCGAGGTCGAAAAGGCGGGGCTCCTCAAGATGGACTTTCTTGGCCTTCGCAACCTGACGATCCTCGCCGATTCCGTCGCGCTCATCGAACAGACGACGGGCGAGAAGATCGACCCTTACAACCTTCCCCAAGGCGACCCCGAGACGTACGCGCTACTCTGCCGCGGCGAAACGAAAGGGGTCTTCCAGCTTGAAAGCCAAGGGATTCGCAACCTTCTCGTTAAAATGCGTCCCGACAACATTCGCGACCTCATCGCGGTTCTCGCGCTCTATCGACCGGGACCTCTCGAGGGAGGAATGGTCGACGAGTACGTGGACGTCAAACACGGTCGCAAACAGGCGACGTACATGCACGAGGCTCTCGAGGAGGTTCTCAAAGAAACGAACGGGGTCATGGTCTACCAAGAGCAGATCATGCGCATTCTCAATAAAGTTGGGAAGATTCCCCTTTCAAGCGCTTACACGTGCATTAAGGCGATTAGCAAGAAGAAAGAAGAAAAGATCGCGAAGTTCTACTCGGACTTCCTCGCAGGCGCTCAGGAAAACGGTCTCGAAGAAAAAAAGGCGCAAGAGCTTTTTGAACTGATTAAAAAGTTTGCGGGCTACGGCTTTAATAAGTCGCACTCGACGGCGTACGCGAACATCGCGTATACGACGGCGTATCTCAAGGCGCACTATCCGGCGGAATTCATGGCGGCGCTCCTTTGCGGCGACATTTCGGGTCGAAACTTCACCAAGCGCGACAAGACGGTCGAGCACGTTTTCGACTGCAAGCGCATGGGGATCGAGGTCGTTCGTCCCGACGTCAATCTTTGCGACGCCAGGTATAAGGTGGTCGACGGCAAGATTTACTTTGGTCTTTCCGCCATTAAAGCGTGCGGCGCCGACGCGGTCGCGGAAATTGAACGCGCGCGCGCTCAAGGAGGTCCTTTCCGCAATATTTTCGATTTCTATCAGCGAGTGAGTTCGCGACTTGTGAACAGGACGATGGTCGAATCGCTTATCAAAAGCGGCGCGTTCGATTGTTTCGGCGCCAAGAGGTCGCAGCTTATGCTTGTGATCGACAAGGCGCTTAAGAGCGGTCAGAGAGCGGCGACCGATCGCGAGCGCGGTCAGATGAGTTTCTTTGGAATGATCGAAGACGAGCGGAACGACGAGGCGAGCGCCGACGTCGGACTTCCCGACGTCGAGGAGTGGAGCGAAAAGGAACGCGCCGCGTACGAGAAAGAGACGCTTGGATTCTACGTGACGTCGCATCCTCTCGGAGAGTATGCGGAAACGCTTTCGCTCTTCGCGACGTCGACGATCAAAGTTGAAGAAATGCAAGACCGCGCCGCCGCGACGATTGGCGGGCAAATTTCCGACGTCGTCGTTAAGACGTCGAAGAACGCGAAGCCCAACCGACCGAACACCTTTGCGTTCTTCCAACTCGAAGACCTTGAATCGACGATTCGCTGCGCGATCTGGGCGGACGCCTATAAGGAGTACGGACATTTACTGAAGACGGACTCGATTCTATTTCTGAAAGGGCGCGTCGATAAGAGAGAGTCCGACATTGAGAATGAAAACGGCGAGAAGCAAATCGAAACGACGTTCTTTGTCGACAAAATCATTCCCTACGAGTCCGCCGCGACGGAGCTTTCTCGGGGCGTCGCCGTCGTCGTTCCGGAGGAAACCGCCGAAAAAGTCGGAGTCCGTTCGCTCTATGACGTTATCAAAACATACCGCAACGGTCACGACGGTTTTGCGAAGGGCGTCGCGCTTGAAATATGGCTCGATATGCGCGGCGGCGGTCGCGCGATTTTCAAATGCCCGGAGTTTAGACTCAACCCTTGCCTCGAGATGCGCGCCCGGATCGAGGAGGCGTTCGGCAAAGGCTCCTTTAGGCTTATTCCCGCGCCCGTTAGACAGACCCAAGAGGAATCGCGGCGGGGCGCTTGGCGGCGGAAGAACAATTGACGGGGTTTCGAACAAAAGTCGATCGCTTCCGGCGCTCTTGCCAAAGTATCGCAATACTTTTTTGGCGCTTCTTTCGTTCGCGCCTTAATCGTCGACCTTTCGTTGTAAAACGCGCCTCTTTTACTCGAAAAAGGTTCGTCGCTCGTCCCGTCGACGATTGGCGTCGCGCTGGCGTCGTTCGTCGCTTTTGTCGTTTTTTGGCGATTTCCGCCGTTCTAAATCGGATCGGCCTTGGAATTCATATCGTTTAAAAAAAGCGTAGCTTAAAAGTCGTCAACATGGTATTTTCGTCGGCAGCGTTCCTTTTCCTCTTTCTACCGGGATTACTGATCTGCTACTACTTGCCCTTTCTTAGGAGTAGGGCATGGCGTAACGTCGTCCTTTTAGTTTTCAGCGTCGGCTTCTACGCCTGGGGCGAACCAGTTTTTGTCACGGTTATTTTGGCGTCGATTTTTATCAACTGGCTTCTTGTTCTTTTGATGGTTCGTTTCCAAAATCGGCGCAAAACGTGGCTTGTCGCGACAATCGTTTTTGACGTCTTGCTTCTTGGCGTTTTCAAATACGCGTCGTTTCTCTCTGAAAATCTGGCGGCGCTGACGGGAAACGACGCGCTGATTGTCAGAATCGCGCTTCCGATTGGTATTTCTTTCTTTACGTTTCAGCTTATGTCTTATGCGTTTGACGTTTACTATGGGCAAGCGTCGGCGCAAAAGAATCCTCTGAAAGTCGCGCTGTATATTTCGCTCTTCCCGCAACTCATCGCGGGACCGATCGTTCGTTATCGGCAGATCGAGGGAGAAATCTTGGACCGCGACGACCGATTCTTTGGTCTTGGAACGGGTGGAATACGCCTTTTCGTCTACGGACTTGCGAAAAAAGTCCTTCTGGCGGACTTTCTTGCGCCTGTCGCGGAAAACGCCTTTGATTTTGCGGATTCGCCGTCCATTCTCTTTTCGTGGTTTGGCGCGATAGCGTATACGCTCCAGATTTACTTTGATTTTTCCGGATATTCCGACATGGCGATTGGACTCGGTCGCATGTTCGGTTTCCATTTTCCTGAAAACTTCAACTATCCGTATGTCGCTCGAAATGTTTCCGATTTTTGGAAACGCTGGCATATCTCGCTGACTTCGTGGTTTCGCGACTACGTTTATATTCCTCTTGGCGGGAACCGCGTCGCGAAACCGCGATGGATTTTGAATCTTTTGATCGTTTGGCTTCTGACGGGAATTTGGCACGGCGCGAATTGGACTTTTCTCCTTTGGGGATTAATTTATTTCTTTGCGTTGCTCGCTGAAAAACTAGCGGGATTCGATAAAGAATCGACCATATGGACGCGGCTTTGGACGTTTTTG
>CAMZHY010000212.1 GCA_947307005.1 uncultured Planctomycetaceae bacterium | reverse complement strand
TATAACTTTTTCTCATTCGCGGCGATGGCGTTAGCCGCCGTGATTCAAATGACGTTAGCTGCCGCGCCTTTTGGCGAAACTCGAATCGCCTCGCTCGACGAAAACAACGCCGTCTGTGAGACGGTAAGAACGGGTCTAAACGGCGCGAACATCTGGTTTGTCTGCGGTTTACTAACAATACCGGTGTTTATACTGACGCTACGCGCTTTCGCAATACCATTCCTGCGTGTCTGCGTAACATGGTGGTTACAAATCACTTATCGTCTTAACGTTGTCGGGGCCGACAATATGCCCAAAGAAGGCGCGACGCTAATGGTCGGCAACCATGTGTCGTTCCTTGACGCCCTCGTAATCTATTGCACTTCTAAACGTCCCGTACGCTTTATTGCCGACGTCAAAACGCTTCCCCATAAGAGTCGACTTGCTAGTTTTGTCCTGAAGCAACTCAACACGATCATTTTTGATCCGAAAGACCGCAAATCTGTCGTTCACATGGTTCTAGAAGCGCAGGGCGCGCTTAAAAACGGCGACGTCGTCTGCATCTTCCCGGAAGGCGGACTAACTCGCAACGGTCAGGTTCGCGCCTTTAAACCGGGTTATTTAACGCTCCTCCGTCGCTCTCCCCAAACTCCAATTCTCCCTTTCGCAATAACTGGATTCTACGGTTCTCGTTTTGCATATGCAAAGTTCAAAGGATTCAGACGCAAAGCCGCTTATCGACCGGGCGTTATTTATGGTAGGCCGTTCTATGTTGATAACGAACGAGCCAATGGACATTCAGACGCGCACATCACGCAAAAGTTGTTGCACGTTGTCCAGGAACTCTATGTTGAAATGATCGACTACCATAAACATCCGGAGAACGTGTGGCTTTATACGCCGGCCCGCGGCGCGATACGGGGATTGAGAATTGCTCAGAATAAACTCCATCAAAAACGTCACTTCGGCGACGCCACGGGCAAGGAATTGAGTCCTCGCATGGTTCTCGTTTCGATTCTCGCGCTCCGCCGCGCTCTTCACCGTATTCTCGGCAAAGAAAAATTCGTCGGGGTTCTCTTGCCAACCTCTGTCGCCGGCGTTATCGTCAACGCCGCGCTCTCATTTGATCGAAAAGTTCCGATTAACTTAAACTATACGTTCACCAACGACGTCAACAACTACTGCATTGATAAAGTCGGGATTAAAAAGATTCTTGCATCAAGTCAACTTCTTAAAAAGTTACCTAAAATCGATCTGAAAGCGGAAATGCTCTCGTTGGAACAGCTTGCCAAAACGGCTGTCAAACCAATCGATAAAATCGTCGCCGTTCTTGAGTCTTTACTTCCGACCTGTATTCTTGAACGCATTCTCGGCCTGACGAAAGAAAAGCTTTCGGACATTAATACAATCATCTTCACAAGCGGATCTACAGGAATGCCCAAAGGCGCCGTTCTTTCAAATCTGAACGTATCCGCCAACGCGCATAGTTTCGCGCAAAGCGCAATGCCAGAGTCTTATTTGAGTCTGTATGGAGTCTTGCCGTTTTTTCACTCTTTTGGTTACACGGTCACCGTGTGGTTCCCTTTATATCACCCTTATCAATGCTACTATCACTATAATCCACTGGATTTTAAAGGAGTCGGTGAAATCGCCTTTAAGTTTAAGCCTACCCTGATGGTCGCGACTCCCACCTTTATGAAGACTTATCTGAAACGTTGTCCTAAAGAGCATTTTGAGTCTGTCTTTTTCCCAATTGTTGGAGCGGAAAAGTGTCCTAAAAATCTTTATGAGGGCTGGAAAGAAAAGTTTGGACACGGTTTCAACGAAGGTTTTGGAGCGACGGAACTCTCGCCCGTTTTGAGTCACAATATACCGGAAGAAAGCGCGCCTGATGCTATCACGCCTTATCACAAGGACTTCTCTGTGGGAGCGCCAGGTCCGAGCTTCGTCGTCAAAATCGTCGACATGGAAACAGGCGAGGAACTACCGCCAAACACTCCTGGAATGATGCTTGTTAAAGGCAATTCTGTTATTGACGGGTACTACAAGGATCCGGAGCGTACCCAAGCAATTTTCAAAGACGGTTGGTATGTGACGGGCGACGTCGCCTACATGGATGAAGACAATTTTATATTCATTACAGGGCGAGAAGCGCGTATCTCGAAGATTGGCGGCGAAATGGCCCCCCATGTATTAATCGAAGAAAAGCTTATCGAGGCAATTCAAGACCTCGCAAAAACAGTAACAACGAAAATCAGCGACGAATCCCCCAGCGATGAAGCAATCTCGTTGGTAGTCACCGCAGTCCCAGATGAGAAAAAAGGAGAAAAACTCGTCGTTCTCTACGAAAGCCTTCCTTCCACTCCCGAAGAAATCTGCAAACACGTGTCGGAGGGCGGGATTCTGCCGCAATTATGGATTCCCTCTCCCGCTAATTTCAAACAGGTTCCCGCCATTCCTATCCTCGGAACTGGCAAGCTAGATATTAAAAGCGTTAAAAAAATGGCTCTGGAAATATACGGGGCAACGTCAGACCTCTAACTTGTTAAAGGA
Source organism: uncultured Planctomycetaceae bacterium (assembly GCA_947307005.1). Taxonomy (GTDB): domain Bacteria; phylum Planctomycetota; class Planctomycetia; order Pirellulales; family Thermoguttaceae; genus RUG369. The sequence goes on along the minus strand of CAMZHY010000212.1, from coordinate 4,170 downwards.
CGCGATATATCGACCGGAACGCCCCTTCCTCAGGGGCGTTCCGGCTTTTTTAAAAAGGGCTTTCATTACTCTCTGATTTTGACTAGAATCCCAGTTGCAGTGGCTTGGAGCTCTAAGGCGACAAATCAAAAAGGAGTTTGAAAAATGACGCTTTTGTTAAGAACCTTTCTTGACGTTTCGGCGATTGTCGAAAAACGCCGTCCAAGATCGCGTAGAGCGTCGTTTTTGTCAAAAAGCCATAGGCTATTGATTGTCGCAATAGCGTTGCAACTGATCTCCGGTTGCGGTACGACGAAGTTTTCCGATACGTCGCGAACCGCAACAGAACAGCTCCTTATCTCAAGCGCAATGGAAGACCTTGTCGATCAATACGATTATTCTAGACTCGCAGGGTTAAAGGTCTTCGTAAAAAGCGCCAATACAACAACTGACGGCGATTATCTAAAAAGCCTCGTGCGCCAGCAACTTGGCGCCAACGGAGCGTTTGTCAAGGACGATGAGGCGCAGGCCGACTACATAGTCGAAGTCGCCCCTGGAGCGGTCGGCACTAATCGTTATGAACTAATGTACGGCGTCCCGGAAACAACAATTCCGGCAATTGGCACCATGACGACGGCGACGTCTATTCCCGAATTCGCGCTTGTTAAGCGAACCGATCAGAAGGCGCAAGTTAAGTTGCGCATGTGGGCTTACAATAAAACGACGGGCGCAATCATTTGGCAATCGGGAATTATGACGAAATCGTCTCAAATACGCGATCGTTGGATATTCGGCGCAGGTCCCTTCACAACCGCGACCTACGATAACGCAGGATTACGACTTGGCGGAGACAAGGCGATTCCCCAATCCTTTAATGGTGAAGAAACCGAAAGCGAAAAGACGTCTGTCGCTACGGAGGCAGCGTACCACGAACTTGACGAAAAAGCAATTGAACGTCTTCAAAAGCTCCGTGAAGAAGGACTTGCAAAGGCCGTTGAAGACGACGAATCCGGTGAGAAACTCGAGACGGAAGAAGACGACGAATTGGAAAACGTCGACAAAGAAAAAAGCGAATAGTCCGAACTTCGCGATTTAGCGATGTTGCGAGCGGTCTCGCGCCAAAGCGACGCCCCTTTCAAATGCGTCGCATGATAGACCGCTTCTAAACCTCGGTGCGTTGCGTGGTGTTAGCGTAACCGTTCCGCAACCTATTCAGCTGAAATTTCAGTTATTGGATTGCAAAAGAAAAAGAGGAGAAGAAGCTCGTCACTTGGGGAAACGCCTCAAATATTCTTCTTGAACGCGCTTGACAGCCTCCCAATCATTCTCCTTCGATAAACGATCAATCCAATCGCGAAAGAAAATCGGCATATTCATCTTAAACTCACGGAAATCAGGATCAATGCGTTGCCCTAATTCTGTAAGACAAATAGCCTTTTCATAGTCCTTTTCTTTCATTGCGACGTCGATTGCCCAATTATTGAGCGTTGCTTTCAAATTACCAAGAATTGTTTTATTTCCCGGGGCAAGTTGAACAGCTTTAATATACGAAGCGATTGAACGCTCATAGTCGCCCGCCTGCGAATAATCCACGCCTACGTTGTAATAGATCGTCGCCACAAGTTCAACGTCAGTGATTTCACGCATTGGACGACGCGACCGAGTAAAAGAGTACCCCAGCGGGGCGTCTGAATCTACCTGAAACGTCGTCGATCCTTCTTCTTTAACCGTGTCGCCCGAAGAAGCCCTAAGCGAGACGAAATTAAACGCAACTTTATCGTTTTCTGAGACGGATTCGTTAGAGGAAACCGACGCAGATTTTTCGGGAATCCCGTCAGGCGTTCCGTTGACAGTCGCGACATTTTCTCGAACATGAGGAACCTGATAAGGACGCATTCTATCGGGCAACTTATTCCAAGTTGAACAGGTAGTCTCGATATCGAGGAACGAGTCCTCAAATTTAACGCGACTCTTTGCGTGACCTGTCGTCTCAAGAGCGGCGACGTTAAGTCCTGCGCGAGAAGCAAGACAATTAAACAAAACAGTCGCGCTCACGCAGTTAAAAACGCCGCTGTCCAACGAAGCGGCTACGCTCGAACAGGAAAGATTGTACTTAGAAAAAAGTGCGCGAGAGTGGAGAAAATTATAAACGCGCTCGGTCTTCTGGAGTTGGTCCTGCATGTTCTTCGTCTGCTGAAGAAGCGAGGCGACAAGACTCTCAAAACGAGAGCGATAATGCATTCGACTCTCGGACGTCGTCAACCCCTCGGCAATAAGGGACGCGCTGAGAAGGTCAAATTCGTTCCATCTTCCGTCAACGGCGTCGCGAAGAAGTTGTTCCTCTTGAGGCTCGAGGTTTGTCAGGGTAAAAACAATATAATCTTCGTAAAAAGAAGAATCGACGGAAGATACGTCCGAGGAAGGCGCGAAGTCAAAACTATCGTCGCGCGTCTTCAGGGTTGAGGTTTCTGGCAAAGCCCCCTCGACAACATGGTAAGCAGACTTTTTGTCCTGACCATCTTCGACGCTCTGTTGCGAAATAACGAAATTCTTATGAGGAACAACAACGCAAAGTCCTTGTGCATTCGCCACATAAGAATTAACTTCGTCGACCTTGACCGCCGTTACAAAATCATATTTCCCCGAACTCAACGCCAACAAAGGCAAATCTGATTTTTCACTCTTCGCTCGTTCAAGACTGGGATACGAATTCCCCGCATCATTTTTAGCGGTCAAATCGGGAGAATCAGGAACCGCGTCAACAGCCGCGCTGATTCCAGCGTTTCTTCCTTTAGAGACCGAACCTCGAATAGCGTTGTCAAAACCGGAAAAATCGCGTTGAGAAGAGCTGACGGAAGACGGCTTCGTCGGAACAGACTCTTGTTTATTGGCGGCAGAAACGTTGGGGATATAGCCGTTCTGATGCGACTGCGCGTTAGGCTGAGAAGCGTCTCGCGTTGTTCCAGAGATTCGTTGGGGAACGCTGGACTGAGGACTGCGAGGAACAGACCGCATACGTCCAAAGACTTGAGCGCTGGCTTCGCTCTCAACGGCCAAGAAGGAAACCGCAAGAGTAACGCAGAAAAGTTTGCGAACTCCACGCCGCGAGAACACACGAAACAGGTTTAATAAAAACGACATACCACAACGCCTAGTCGACGACGTCAGAGACGTCTCTGAACAATCATAAGGAACACGTCGAAACCCCCACGCAACGACGCGTCCAATATTTTACCCCAGTTTTATACGTATGAAAACTCGCTAAAGAGTCTTTTTTGTCAAAAAAATTTATATAATTTCTGCTCTCTCAAAATTAAAAAACTCCCTTTTCGTCTTCAAAGTGTAGCTAGTTGGTCTTGACTCCCTGACGTTTTTACCCACTCTAATCGTTTAAATGACATCAGGATAAGCGTCTAATTACTTATAGATTCCATCTGTTAAAACACAAAAGAAACGACGATAATGTAGTTTTTTCTTTTTTCAAGGGATTATCGTTTTTTATCAAAGAATTCCAATTATCAAGACGATAAGAAAAAAAGGGATGCTCTGGAGAAAGGGGGTGTTCCGATTATACCTTCGTACGAACGAGGAAGAGTTCCGTTTATTCTGAAACAGATTCTTCAGGCCTTGGCGTCGCTGAGATAGTGAAGCGCGAGAACTCGGCAAGATGAAATGGAAAAGGAGTTCTTCCCGACGAACGCAGGAGCAACGAGTATGAACGAGAGTAAAGTGAATATACGCCTCATAACCGCTGTCGCGACAATACTGCTTTTGACAGGCGCGTCGCCGCTGTTCGCTCAGTCGAACGAATGGGCCGTTAAAATGTTCAGCGAAATGGGGACGGAACGCCTCCATAATTTTGGCAGCGTCGCTCTCCATGCTGATGTTGAAAAACGATTTCCGTTTAAAAATATTTACAATGAAGACGTCGTTATTTCATCTGTGTCCTCAAACTGTGGGTGCACGAAGGCGTCCGTTACAAAACAGGTGGTCCGCCCGGGTGAAATTTGCGAGGTCGTCGCAAAAGTAGATACTTCAGGACGAGAACATACTAAACAGCGCAAAGCGACAATTCGCGTCGTTTTTAGCAGACCGACCCTAGCTGAAGTCCAGCTTCAAGTCAAAACATATATCCGTCCTGACGTTGGTTTTGACCCTGGAGTTATCGAATTCGGAACGGTTCAACACGGA
>CAMZHY010000211.1 GCA_947307005.1 uncultured Planctomycetaceae bacterium | reverse complement strand
CGTCGAAAACTCGTTTCAGATTATAGGACTTGGCTGATTCTATGCGTTGTTAAATTATTGTTGTTTCTTGTTTTCTTGTATACTTTAGGGCGTCTGGCGGATTTGAATGGAGAATCGAAAAGCGCCGCGCTCTCCGTCAGCGGCTGGCTCTTTCTCGACATTATTCTATTGACCTTCCTGAAGAGAATATGGGAATCTCAAAATTCAATTCAATTTTGGGCGTCAAGACGGCTTACGGGCGACGATACGTTTCACTTTTTGGAGGTAATCCCGGGGAAAGCCTTTAGAATCCATCTTAGAGAGAATCGGATTTATAAGCGAAGAGTCGCGAGGTTCAAAAGGATTATCCGCGAAAGCCGCCGTCGGAAAAATGGATGAGGCAAACGGTCGACGACTTTATCGTATTTGCGCGTAGACGCCGGGACGAGTTTTTTTTCCGTCTCGGCGTCTACGCGTTTAAGTTTTTACTTCTAACAAGCCCGTCCCCCGCGCTTGACGGCGCGGGAGACTAGCTTGCTCTCTTACTGCTGATAATTCTCAACATAGTTCAGAATGTATTGGGCCCTATTCGCAAAGAAATTACGGATTCCGTTTATATTGCTGTTCCAAGCCCAAGACGAGTCGCCGTAACGCTTGTAGTAGTTTGACATATAAGGTTTGTAAACGTTTGAAAAACTATTAAGAGCCGAATTGACGGTCGTCGACGAGAATTCGTTCGCCGCTAGGCTTTCAATCTTCTCAACAAACGCTTGGTAAAAAACAGGGTTGTTTATTAGCCCGGCGAAGATAGGATCTTTGTTGAGCGCGGCGGTGAATGAATCATAGTTGTACGACGTTTCCGTCTGACCGTACAGAGACGAGGAGTACTCCGTGTCGTATAGGGCCCATCTCCATTTGCCGTCGCCGAAAGAATCGTTTTCATGGGTTCTAGTTCGCCATAAACAAGTGTTCTTCTCCGGTTTCCAGTCGGCGTTTGCGATGTAGATTTCCGTCGCATAGTAGTCGATCATCGATTCGACGTCGACGACGTCGCAGAACGCGTTATAGACTTCAGGATCGGTCAGGTCCATATTAGCGTACGCCAGCAACTCTTCGTACAAAGCGGCGTCGGTTTCATTACCTCCGGTAAGGAGTCCTTCTTGAACGAGGACGACGGCGTCTTCATCAACGAGATAATGGTCGGCAAAAAATTTGCCGTCATATCTTTCTTGCATGACGTAAATACCCATGTATTCGCCATTCAGATAAAGAACCGCGGGTCGGCTCGTCTGCGTTGCAAAGTTGAGATTTTTGGCGAGGTTTTGGATTAACGCGTCGTGGAACTTAAGATATTCCGTATCGTTTCCGCCGTTTCTTACGATGAAATTCTTATAGTTGGAAACGACGTTTCCGTCGACCGTCGTCGCGTCGTCGAATAGGGCGTAGTCAAGTCCATTGACGCCGTAATCTTCGGTGAGATAAAAGGCGAAACACTTTTGGGCGTACATGCGACTCGCGTCGCCGCGGAGTCTGATTCCGCAGTTCTCGACCATATAATTGTCGCCGTCGAAGATTTCGATCGTCGCGGGTCTTTCCCAGTTTTTACCCTTCTGAGTATAGTTGCCCTGGTAACGCCAATACATTTTGTTGGCGATGATGGGGGCTGCTTCCGGCGTGTTGACCCACGCGTCGTAATAAGCGCCTTTGACCATAATGCCCGTGTCGTAATTCAAGAGATTGTCGTAGTCCGTTGAGATTGAAATAACGACGACGGGTTCTCTTTCTTGGAGGAAGAACGTTCTGGTCGCAATTGGCGTGGCGTCGCCGTCGGGCGCGACGGCGACGGCTTTGACCGTGACGGCTTTGGGGAGAGTATTATTGTCGTAAATTCGGCTATTGCCGACGTTGATGAGGTCGGACGCGGCCGCGAGCCGACTGGCGCTCGGCGTCAACGCAAGAGGTTCCGAATAGAGATTCTCCAGCGAGACGACGGGATCGGATCCGTCTGTCGTGTAATAAATTTCATATCCTTCCGGAGCGAAGAGTTCGAGCGTTCGGTTTTCGACGTTCGCGCCGGCGTCAAGCTGAAAATGAACCGACGCGGTCTCGACGCGGACGATCGCGGAATAGACGCTCTTATAGCTCGCGCCGTCGCCGATCGCTTTGACGCGGACGTCGTATTCGGTGTTCAGATCGAGTCCGTCGACCGTATAACTCAATTTCGTTCCGACGTTTACGTTTGTCCAGGCAGTCTCGCTCGCCGACTTGTAGGAGAAACTGTACCGCGCGGCGTTCGGAATCTCATTCCAGTCGATCGTTAGCGAGGTTGATCCGACGGCGGCGACGGTTAGAATCGGCGTTTCGAGCGGAACCGGTTGCTCCGACGTCGTCATGACGCGGACGATCGCGGAATAGACGCTCTTATAGTTTACGCCGTCGCCGATCGCTTTGACGCGGACGTCGTAATCCGTATTCAGATCGAGTCCGTTAATCGTATAGCTGAGATTCGTTCCGACGTTTACGTTCGTCCAAGTCGTTCCGCTCGACGGCTTATAGGAAAAACTGTATCGCAACGCGTTCGGAACTTCGCTCCAGTTGATTGTTAGGGACGTCGACTCGGCGGCGGCGACGGTCAGAACCGGCTGCGCGAGCGGGATAAGTTCCGACGCCGTTTTGACGCGGAGGATCGCGGAATAGACGTTCTTGTAGTTCACGCCGTCCCCAATCGCTTTGACGCGGACGTCGTATTCGGAGTTCAGGTCGAGACCGCCGACCGTACGACTCAGATCCGTTCCGACGTTAATGTTCGTCCAAGTCGTCTCGCTTGCGAGCTTATAGGAGAAACTGTATCGCACGGCGTTCGGAACCTCGTCCCAACTGACCGTCAGGAACGTCGATCCGGTTGCGGCGACGGTCAGAACCGGCTGTTCGAGCGGAATAATTTCCGACGTCGTTTGGGCGCGGAGAATCGCGGAATAGACGCTCTTGTAGATTGTTCCGTCCCCGATCGCTTTGACGCGGACGTCGTATCCCGCGTTGTTTTCGAGTCCGCTCATCGTATAGCTGAGATTCGTTCCGACGTTTACGTTCGTCCAAGCCGTCTCGCTCGACGGCTTGTAGGAAAGACTGTATCGGACGGCGTTCGGGACGGCGTTCCACGAGACGGTTACCGTCGTTCCCGTCTTGCCCGTAACGGTCGGAATCGGCGCGTCGAGCGGAATCGGCGTCTCGGAGTGATCGGGCGTCGCGTTCGTCTTCGCGCCAACGACGTCGGAGTAGACGCTCTTATAGTTCGCGCCGTCGCCAATCGCTTTGAGGCGGAAATCGTAGTTGGAGTCCAGCTTGAGGCCGTTAACCGTATAGTTCAGTTCCGTCCCGACGTTCACGTTCTTCCAAGTCGTCTCGTTTGAGGGTTTGTAGGAGAGACTGTATCGGACGGCGTTCGGAACGGCGTCCCACGAGACGGTAATCGACAGTCCCGTCGCGCCCGTAACCGTCAGAAGAGGTTTTTCAAGGGGCGTGGGATTGCTCGAAGCGGATAGAACCGGGGCTTCGGCAACCGCCGTCGGGGACGGTTCAAGGTCGTTTCCCGTCTCCGCGTAGAGCGCGCCAAGGGATATCGGCTCCGTTTCCGACGGGGCGCCGGGGGCGTATTCAGAGACGAACGCCGACGTCGGCGCGCCTATCTCGCTAGCCGAAAGGAGTTCTCGCGTCTCCAACGGCTCGAGTCGAAGCAAACGCGAAGAAGGCGTCGCCGATAAAGAGACTTGGGAACGTGAACGAAGGCGTAAAACTTTGATTAATCCTGAAAACATTACAAATTACCTCAAATATTGCGGAGCGCGGTCGCCTCAAACGATATTAGTTTATGGCGATTGCGTTAATATCTTAACTATATTCTTCGGCGTATGATACGGCGTGAAATTTGAACGATAACAATAGAATTCTAGCAAATTTATAATTGTCGCTCAAGCTAAAAATAGAAAGACGAGTCGAAAATATTAACCTTGGCGACGTATCTTCGTCCCCAAAAAGACGGGACGAAGACGCGTCGTAATCGTTGGCGCGTAGAAACCTTGCGAGGGGTTGGGGTTACGGCGTCGACTGTTGAAACGCGCGATTTGTCTCGCATGACGCGTCCGGTTGTTTACCGATCCGTCGGACGAATATCGCGCCTAACGAAAAAAGAAAAGGCTTTGAAAACAAAGTCTTAGCGCGTGTTGGCGTTGACGCGACAAAAACGATATTTCAAAACACGGTCGTCGACGATCGCATTAAGGCGGTTTTAGCGACAAACGCTACGAAAAGCAAAGATATTATTCGTAGAAACGACCCTAAAAAGACGTTCCTAAACGCTGCGCCTCGCGCACGGCGCCTAGAAAAACGAGAAGCGCTCTATGTGGAGATACTGTCCGCCGTTTGAACGCCTTTTGAAAAGCGGCCCCTCGCGTTTGGCGTCGCAAGGGGCCGGTCTTGATTTCTTACGGCTGATAATTCTCAACATAGTTCAGAATGTATTGGGCTCGATTCGCAAAGAAATTGCGGATGCCGTTTATATTGACGTTCCAAGCCCAAGACGAGTCGCCGAAGCGCTTGTAGTAGTTCGACATGTAAGGTTTGTAAACGTTTGAAAAATCATTAAGAGCCGAATTAACTATCGTCGGCGAAAAATAGCTCTCCGCCAGGCTTTCAATCTTCTCAACGAAGGCCTGATAGAAATCGGGGTTTCTTATGACGCTGGCAAAGAGAGGATGGGTTTCAAGCGCAACCGTGAAGGAATCGTAATTGTACGACGTTCTCGCCTGTTGGTAAAGAGCCGTGGAATATTCCGTATCGTACAGAATCCATCTCCATCTGCCGTCGCCGAAGGAATCGTTTTCAGGGGTTCTAGTTCGCCACAAACGAACATTCTTTATCGGACTCCAGTCGGCGTTTGCAATGTAGATTTCCGTCGCATAGTAGTCGATCATGGATTCTATATCGACGGCGTTGCAGAACGCGCTATAGACTTCCGGATCGGTCATGTCCATATCGGCGTAAGACTGCAACTCTTCATACAAGGCGATATCGGCGTCTTCGCCTTCGTTGACGACTCCCTCCTCAATAACGACGACATTGTCCTTGTCGACGAGGTAGTGATCGGCAAAGAAACGATCGCTATATTTCTCCTCCATGACGTAAATACCCATGTATTCGCCATTCAGATAAAGAACGGCGGGTCTGTCCGCCTGCGTCGCAAAGTTGAGATCCTTGACAAGGCTTTGGATTAACGCGTCGCGGAACTTAAGATATTCGGTGTCGTTTCCTCCGTTTCTCAGCATAAAATCTTTATAAGAGGAAATGACGTCGCCGTCGATCGAAACGGCGTCGTCGAATAAAGCGTAATCAAGCGTTTTTGCGCCGTAATCTTTTCTGAAGTAAATGTTAAAAGGTTTCTGGGCGTATACGCGACTATTGGCGCCCCGAAGTCTGATTCCACAGTTCTCAATAACGTAATTGTCGCCGTCGAAAATTTCGATGGTCGCGGGTCTTTCCCAATCTTTGCCTTTCTGCGTGTAGTTGCCCTGGTAGTTCCACCATTCTTTGTTGGCGATAATAGGCGCCGCCTCGGGCGTGTTGACCCACGCGTCGTAACAAGCGCCTTTGACCATAATGCCCGTATTGTAATCCAAGAGATTGTCGTAATCCGTTGAGATTGAGACAACGGCGACGGGTTCTCTTCCTTGGAAGAAATACGTTCTGGTCGCAATCGGCGTGGCGTCGCCGTCGGGCGCGACGGCGACGGCTTTAACGGTCACGGCCTTGGGAAGAGAGCTATCGTCGTAAATTCTGTAATTACTGATGTTGATGAGGTTGGACGCGGCGGCGAATCGACTGGCGTTCGCCGTCAACGCAAGCGGTTCAGAATAGAGACTCTCCGGCGAGACGACGGGATCGGAGCCGTCCGTCGTGTAATAAATTTCGTATCCTTCCGGAGCGAAGAGTTCGAGCGTTCTGTTTTCGACGTTCGCGCCGGGTTCAAGCTGAAAATGAACCGACGCCGTTTCGACGCGAAGGATCGGAGAAAAGGCGCTCTTATAGTCCGTTCCGTCGCCAATCGCCTTGAGACGCGCGTCGTATTCGGTATTCAGTTTGAGATCGCTAATCGTACAGCTGAGATTCGTTCCGGCGTTCATGATCGTCCAAGTCGTCTTGTCGACCGGCTTGTAGAATAGACTGTATCGGGAAGCGTTCGGAACCTCGCCCCAACTGATCGTTAGGGAAGTCGATCCGACGGCGGCGACGGTTAGAACCGGCGTGTCGAGCGGAACCGGTTTCTCCGACGGATCGGGTTCCGCGTTCGTCTTCGCGCCGACGACGTCGGAATAGACGCTCTTGAAGGTTTCGCCGTCGCCGATCGCTTTGACGCGGAAATCGTAATTGGAGTCCAGTTTGAGACCGCTCACCGTATGGCTGAGATTCGTCCCGACGTTCACGCCCTTCCAAGTCGTCTCGTTCGACGGCTTGTAGGAGAGACTGTACCGTTCGACGTTCGGGACGGCGTCCCACGCGACGGTTATCGACAATCCCGTCGCGCCCGTCGGGGTTAGAATCGGCGTTTCGAGCCGAATCGGCGTTTCAGGGTCGCTTTCATTCGTCGCGTCGAGCGCGCCAAGGGGAATCGGCGCCGGTTCCGGCGAATCAGTCCGGTCGTATTCGGAGACGAGCGCCGCAGTTGGCGCGAAGAAATCGCGAGCCGAGAG
>CAMZHY010000210.1 GCA_947307005.1 uncultured Planctomycetaceae bacterium | reverse complement strand
CCGACGACGGTTGGCGTCACACTGTATGATTTGTACTTTACCTGATTGTTAAATAGCTTGCTTTGAATCGAACGAATTTTACGGTCGTTCGCCAAAGACTTCATGATTCTACTGTTTCTCTTACGACCGTCAATAGCTTTTTTGAGAATTTTTGTTTTTTTATCGAGAACCCCGCGCGACGCTAGTCCAGAGACGAAAACATCGGTTCTTATCGAGACGCGCGACGTCGGTTCGTCTGATTCCCAAATGAACATCGTTGTTCATTTAATCATAAAACATTGTAACAAGTCTCCCTAACGCCGCGTCATTACTGTATAATGGCGCGCATAGGCGTCGCAGCGCGTTCAAAACAGGTATCGAACGCCTCGCGTTTCCTTTCTCTTCGTCTCTACGCGTCCGATTTTGAGCGCCCGGAGTGGTTGAAATGGAAAGAACTGTTAGCGACAACGTTAAGAATCGCCGTCGAAGGATGTTGCGAAGATTTGAATATGCGCTCCTCGTTTTGATCGCGGTTGGATTGATCTCCGTCGGCGTTTCATGCATAGCGCTCCAGAAGACGTTTCGAGAAGGCGGTTATTCGGAAAGTTGGGAAGAAGGCGTCGACGGAACGACGCTGCGCGACGTAACATACGGTTCGCGCCCATGGGAGGTCATGAACGTCTACGTTCCTAAAGAACTCGACGCGTCGAAGACTCGCGGCGCGATTCTTTTCATCCATGGCGGCGCTTGGATTGGCGGATCACGTTCTGAGCAGCAGGGCTTCGCCCGTTATATGGCGAAACAAGGCTGGCTGACCGCCAATATGGAGTATATGCTTTACAACAAAAAACTTAGCGAAGACGAAAAAAAAGAGTATTCCGTCTTCAAAGTTCTCGACGAAATCGACATGGCGCTGACGAAACTCAAAGAAGTCGGCGCCGAGCGCGGTTATAACGTTGAGAAAGTCGCGTTAAGCGGTCATTCCGCCGGCGGGCACCTGACGATGCTCTACGGTTATACCTACAAGACGCGCGACGGCGCGAACCCGCCCGTCGACGTCGCGTTTGTCGTCCCTCGCGTCGGTCCTTCCGACTTCTTCAGCGAGAAAATTCTTCCGCCGGACGTTCAAGATATTCCTGACCGTAAACTCAAGGCCGGAACTGATTTTCTCTCGTTTCTATCCGGAGTTGACGTCGCGCCCCAAGACCTCCGCGAACGTCGCGACTTCGTGGAAAAGACGGCGCGTTCGATCTCGCCCGCCGCGCTTGTCGCCGCCGCGCCCGTTCCGACGCTCGCCGCCTTTGGCGGAAAAGACGCCCTTGTGCCCGAGGCGGTTCACGGTCAGACGCTCGTCCAAGAGTTCCGCAACCTTGGCGCCAAGGAGATTGCCGACGTTTCCCCAGACGACCCCGATTCGATCGTTTTCGATTGTCTCGTCTTTCCCAATTCCGGACACATGCTGTCCGACGATCCCGACTTCCTCCAGAGATGGCGCGAGCTTTTTGAAACGTATGCGGAACGTTATCTCGGCGCCGCGTCCGTTTCCGAATTGGACAAAAAATAACGCGATGATCTTTTCAATCCCTTCTCGACGGGGTCGCGTTTAGTGTATAATACCGACGCGCCGTTTAAAACGGCGTCAGAAGGTTGGATTACTCTAAGAGGATAAAGCGACGGCGACGGAGGGAGTTATGGGCGATTCTGATTCGAAAGATCGTTCCGCGCTAATGGACGACGAGTACGAATGGATCGCCGTTTCGTATCTTTCCCTCATGGTCAAAAAGTCAATTCGCGACAGCGGTTATTCCGAGAAGTGGAACGTCAAGGTCGACGGCGACCATCTTGTCGACGAGCGTTACGGCGAATATCCGCAGCAGGTTATGGACGTCTTCGTTCCGAAACAGTTCGATCCTTCGAAATCTCGCGGCGCGTTTCTTTTTATCCACGGAGGCGCGTACGTCGCAGGGGATCGGAGGGAGCAGGAAGGAATCGCGAAGGCGATGGCGAAGGAGGGCTATCTTACCGGCAATATCGAGTATACGCTCTACAACAAGAGCCTTAAGGAACGAAAGAAAGACTATAGCGTCGGTCTAGTGCTAGAGGATATCAGACGGGCTCTTGCCAAACTCGTTGAAATCGGTCGCCAACGCGGCTATCAGATCGAAAAAGTCGCGCTGAGCGGTCATTCGGCCGGCGGTCACGTCTCGATGCTCTATGGCTTTCGCAGTAGAACGCAAAAGGAATTCAAGTCGCCCGTTGAAATTGCGTTTGTCGCGCCCCGCGTCTGCTCCGTCGACTTCCACGCAAAAATGTGGGAATCTGAGAAGAATCCTAAAATTATGGCGTGGTTCACGTCCTTTCTTTCGGGCGTTCCGATAGAAAAAAGCCGATATTTGAACCCCGACGAGAAAACGGAGGCTGCGATTCGGTCGATATCCTCCATCTACGACGTTAAACCCGGCGTTCCTCCGACCGTCGCCGCATACGGCGCGAAGGATCCGTTTGTGCCCTTGACGCATCCTGAATTGTTGAAGAAGACGTTCGCCGAGCTTGGCGCTAAGAGCGTCGCCGATCTCGACGGTTTCGACGCAAGCGCGCAGGTTTTCGATCTGCTCGTCTTTCCGAACTCGAATCACACGCTTGCGCAGGATCGCGACTATGCGTTAAAATGGCTAGAACTGCTTAAGATTTACGCGAAACGTTACCTAACCGATTCGTCCGTTTCCGCAACGAATGAAGAATAGCGCGTCCGAAGCGCTTGACCCCTTCTCGACGCGCCTGTTTTCTCGATATAAAATATTGGGCCGCCGCTATCGAATCGAAATCAAACCGTCCGCTCGCGAGCGATCCCGATTACGCGCTGAAACGGCGAGAACTTTCCAAAGAACGCGCGGAGTCCCGGCCAACCGTTTTGCCCGGTCCCGAAAGAACTTGCCGTAGCGATTGACGGTATTCCTTTTTGACAAGTTTTGCGATCTGCGCGATGTGAGAACGCGCGAGAGACGAAAAAACATCGTAGGCGATTGGTTTTGAGAAAAGAGACGACGACTTACGGAGGGACGTAATGAGCGGTATTGAAACGGAAAATATCGAGTCGTATCTGGACGACGAATACGAGGAAGTCGTCCTTGAAGAGTCTGACGAAGGGAAGAAGAAACGTTCGGTTTGGCGTGTTCTAAGATTGGTTTTTCTCATCCTTTGCGGACTTGCGGTGATTGCGGCGCTCGTCGTCTTCTTTGTCGCTAAAAACGCGATCCGCGACGGCGGGTACGCGGAAACATGGGTTGTCGAAGCCCACGGCGAAATTCTCGAAGACAGAAGTTACGGCGAGAACCCGCAGCAGGTTATGGACGTTTATGTTCCTAGAACGCTCGATCCCGCAAAAGCGAACGGCGCGATTCTTTTTATTCACGGCGGAGCGTGGATTGGCGGCGGTCGCTGGGAGCAGGAAGCCTTCGCAAAAATGATGGCGAAGGAGGGCTATCTTACCGGCAACATGGAGTATACGCTCTATAACAACGATCTCAAAGAACGTAAAGACGAATACAGTATCGAATTAGTTCTTGAAGACGTTCGGCTCGCGCTCGCGAAGCTCGTCGAGATTGGCGAGGAATACGGCTATCATATCGACCGGGTCGCGTTGAGCGGTCATTCAGCCGGCGGACACATCTCGATGCTTTACGGGTTTCGCAGCGGAACGCGCGAGGATTTTGCCACTCCGGTTAAAATCGCTTTCGTCGCGCCGCGCGTCGGCCCCTTCGATTTTCACGCGAAAACGTGGGATATCCCACATCGGGTCGATCCGACGACGAATAACGACCCTTCCGAGGATTCTCAGTCGAAAACGTGGACCGAAGAGAAGAGAATCGCAACGATGGCGAAGATTGCTTCTTTTCTGTCCGGCGTCGAGATTTCGGAACGACAGTATTTGAATCCGGACGAGAAAACGGAAGCGGCGATCGAGTCGATTTCGCCCCTTTACGACGTCAAGCCCGGCGTTCCGCCGATTTTCGCCGCGTATGGCGCGAAGGATATCATTGTTCCCTCGCAGAATTACAAACTTCTTAAGCACGCGTTCTCCGGCCTCAAAGCGAAAAGCGTCGCCGACGTGGAGCCGGACGATACGGAGACGCAGGTCTTCGATCTACTCGTCTTCCCGAACTCAAATCACATGTTGGCGCGCGACCCCGACTACACGCTCAAATGGCGCGGTCTTTTTCTCTCCTACGCGTCGCGATACCTGACGACTCCGGTGGAACCGAGCGAGTCGGTTGGCGTCGAAGAAATTGGGGACGACGCGAAAACGTCTTCGAGAGCCGAGGACTCGGGCGCTGAAGCCGAGACAAAGAAGTCGCCGTCGACGCGGCGGGGTTCCAAATAAGAAAGGCGTCCGCCGATCGAAAGGCGGACGCCTCGCGTTTTCTTGCGCGTCTCTCTCTAACTCGCCGGCGTCTCCAGACCTCGCGTCAGTCCTCTTTGGCGACGCGCACGACTTCGTCGACCGACGTTATTCCCAGTCCGACCTTTTTCCAGCCGTTGTCGCGAAGCGTCGCCATGCCGTTGGCGCGCGCGATTCGTTTGACGTCGAGCGCGGGAGCCTTGGCGCCCGCGAGTTTGCGGATTTCTTCGTTCGGGATCAGCAGCTCGTAGAGCGCGACGCGTCCCGCGTAACCGGAATGACGGCATTCCCGGCACCCGACCGGTCGGAAAATTCCGTCCGAATCGAAAAGCTCCTTCGGGAAGTCTGCTGGAACTTCGTCGGGGCGAGGTTTCCACGGCTGTTTGCAGTGCGGACAGAGGCGCCTTGCAAGACGTTGCGCCATGATTCCTTCGACGGTCGCGCCGACAAGGAACGGCTCGACGCCCATGTCGATCATACGCGTGTAGGCGCCCGCCGCGTCGTTCGTGTGGAGCGTGCTGAAGACGAGGTGGCCCGTCATCGACGCTTGAATTGCGTTTTCCGCCGTCTCGAAGTCGCGGATTTCGCCGACGAGCACGACGTCCGGGTCGTGACGCAGAATCGCGCGCAGACTCGTCGCGAAGGTCAGCCCGACTTTCGTGTTGACCTGAATTTGGTTGATTCCGTCGAGCTGGTATTCGATCGGGTCTTCCGTCGTGATGATTTTCGTCTCGTCCGATTTGATTTCGTTGAGAGCGCTGTAGAGCGTCGTCGTTTTGCCGGAGCCGGTAGGCCCCGTGACGAGAATGATGCCGTGAGGGAGCGAGATGAGTTTGCCGAAAGACTTATAGACGTCTTCGTCCATTCCGATTCCGCGCAACGTGAAGTTCATACGGTCCTTATCGAGAATACGCATGACGATTCCCTCGCCGTGAAGCATCGGGATAATGGAAACGCGGAGATCGACCTCGCGGTCGGAGACTTTGATTTTGATGCGTCCGTCCTGCGGAATGCGTTTTTCCGCGATATTGAGACGCGACATAATCTTCAGACGGCTGACGATCGCGGATTGGAATCTGTTGATTTCGGGCGGGGTCGGTTGCGTTTGGAGCACGCCGTCGATACGGTATCGGATGCGCATTCCGGTCTCTTGCGCTTCGATATGAACGTCGCTCGTGCCCGACTCGATCGCTTCGGTGAGGATGTCGTTGACGAGCCGGACGACGGACGCTTCTTGCGCCATCGCGGCGTCGCCGTTCTGATCCCAGTCGAGGTCGTCGTCGAGCACTTCGACGTCGCCTTCCTGCTCCATGAGTCCGTCGATTGTTTCCGCGCCGACGCCGAGCCGAGCTTTAATGAGCTTGGCAAGTTCGTTGGGGGGCGCGATCACGGGGACCGTCGGTTTGCCGACGGCGACGGAGATTTCGTCGACGGCGGAGAGATCGAACGGGTTGCACGTCGCGACGTAGAGCGCGCCGTCGGGCTGGACGCCGAGGGGAAAGACGTTTCGGCGGTGGATAATTTTGATCGGGAAGGCGTCGAGCACGTCTTCCGGCAGTTCCGACGCCGCGAGGTTGACAACCTTAATCCCGAGCTTTTTCGCGATTCCCGCGAGCGCGATTTCTTCGGTCCGCGCCCCGAGTTGATTGAGCGTCGGCTGAAGAAGTCTTTCGTCCTCCAGGAAACCTTGACGGGCGATGCGCATTTGAACGGCGTTGAGCTTCAGCGTATTAGAATCGGGTTCGACAAAAACGAGCATTGTAGCCGTCGCCTCGAATAAAGCGTAGAAGGATTGGAGGATGGTTGACGCGCCGTCGAAAAAAACGCTTGAAATCCCGCGCCGACGTCGTTATAATTTCATCCGTATTATAATGTGAATTATAATTACGGAGTCCTTCGATTCAAGTCGTTTGGTCGGAACGGGGACATTTTCGGGTTTGCGGCGGTTCTTATAATCGCGACTGGAGGTTTTGTCATGCTAAAGGCTTTACGATTTGCGCGCGTTGCGGCGGCGGCCGCGATCGTTGTTTTCGTCGGGCTCGGCGTCAATCCGACCCAATCGCCCCTTGCGCCGAAAGCGGCGGTCGCGCAGGAGCGCGGTCGTAATAACGGCGGACGTTGGAACGGCGGTCAGCAGGGACAAGGTCGCGGCGGGCAGTCGGGCCAAAATTTCGGCGGACAGCGCGGACAAGGACGCGGCGGTCAGTCGGGTCAGAATTTCGGCGGTCGGGGCGGTCAAGGACGCGGCGGTCAGCCGGGGCAAAATCGCGGCGGACAGGGTATGTTCTCTCCAGAGCAGATTATTGCGAATATGACTCAGGAGCGGTTTGAGCGCGTCCGCAACACGCCT
>CAMZHY010000209.1 GCA_947307005.1 uncultured Planctomycetaceae bacterium | reverse complement strand
TTCCGAGACGTTTTGCAAGAAGATCCGTTCCGCGTTGAAATAACTTTGCGCGGCGGTCAATTCGGCGTCGAGCGCGGCGGCGTTATACGTTGCGATCGCGGCGTTTACCGACGCGTAGTAGTCGGAGAGGACGCTTCCGCTCGCGGAATAGTATTGATTGCGGAGCGACTTCGTTTGTTGCGCCCACGTTACGTCGGCCTGATACGCGGCGCGTCTTGGATTGGAGAGCGTCGTCGCGTTTAATTTGTTTTGCCGATTCGCGATCTGGAAATCGCCGTAAGCGTTCGCAAGGGACGAGGCGTAGGTTATCGACGCGCCGACCGACGAGGAGACGTAGCTCAAAATACTCGACGTCGAGTCGGCGCTGCGAATCGCGTTCAAATACCCGGAGAACGCGGTTCCCTGCGCGTCCCAAAGCGCGCCGTCGAGCGTCGTTTCGGCGCTCAGGTCGGCGGACAATTCGGTCCCGGCGTCGTTCAGGGCGGCGCGCGTTTCGGCGTCGTAGCCGTTCGCGTAGGCGGCGACGTATGAGCCTGCGGCGTTGGCGACGGCGGCGTCGCGCTGGAGTTCCGCGTTCTTCGTCTCCATCGAGACGACGGTCGAATTTAAATTCCGAAAAACAGACCAATAGTCTGTTGACGTCTGTGAGTAAGGAGTCGGCAAGGAAATTATCGACCGCCGCGACAGGATAGCGTTCGAATCGGTCGAGCGCGGATCCCGCCGAATCGAGAAGGGTTGGGATCGTTCGCGGAATGCGGGGACGCCGGAGTAGTTCGTCTTTGGATTATGGAAAGTCTTCAAAAATAATTTCACTTACCTCTTTTTGACTTGGGGGTGCGGACGAAAAGTTGAACTTATGTCAGCAACCCCTAACGTATAATTAGTTTCGCAAAAAGAAATGGACATAGCCTATAACCATCGGTAGAATTAAGCGAGTACACAAAACTTATCCTATGAGGTTATAAACTATGTCCAGCGGCATTATACATCTTAATGAGGATCTTATAAAGCAGGATCTCAAAGAACTTGTCAGAAATAGCGTGGAGGAGACCCTCAATGCGCTTCTTGATCATGAGGCGGCCAACTTGGAACTTGGTAAGCGCCGGTCGTTACGAGCGCACAGGTGATCGTAAGGGCTATCGTTCCGGTCGTTACGCCAGAAACTTCACAACAACTTCCGGAGAAGTGAAACCGCGCGTTCCCAAGCTGAAGGGAATCCAGTTCGAAACAGCTGTCATAGAGCGGTATAAACGCCGTGAATGTTCCGTTGAGGAAGCGCTGATAGAGATGTATCTCGCCGGAGTTTCCGTTCGTCGTGTAGAAGATATAACAGAAGCTCTTTGGGGTGGCAAAGTATCCCCAGGAACCATCTCCAACCTCAACAAAAAAGCCTATGAACACGTTGAAGAGTGGCGTACAAGACGATTAACCAGCGAATATCCATACGTTTATGTAGACGGCGTATACCTGAAACGCAGCTGGGGCGGAGAAGTCCAAAACGTTTCTGTCCTTGTTGCGATCGGTGTGAATAGCGAGGGATATAGAGAGATCATCGGCGCCGCCGAAGGTATGAAAGAGGATCGCGAGAGTTGGAAAAACTTCTTCGTATTCCTCAAAAATCGTGCTCTTTCAGGAGTTCGTCTGATCATTGGAGATAAAAGCCTTGGTATGCTGGAATCAATTCCAGAGGCGTCCTCAGAAGCGAAATACCAGCGACGCGCGGTTCATTTTTACAGGAACGTATTCACAGTTACTCCCAGAGGTAAGATGACTGAAGTCAGCAAGACGCCAAAGGCCATTCATGCTCAGGAAGATAAAAAAGCAGCCCTGGAAAAAGCCCAAAGCGTAATCCAGAAGCTTCGCGATATGAAGCTGCCGACAGCGGCCAAAAAGATTGAGGAAGGGATCGAAGATACCCTTACTTACATGGATTTTCCTTCGCAACACTGGCAGAGGATACGTACCAATAACACGATGGAACGAGCCAACCGAGAGATCAAACGAAGAACCAGAGCGATAGGGGCTTTCCCCGATGGTCAAAGCGCGCTGACGCCGGTTTGCGCCAGGTTGAGACGCCATAGCGTCCTCTGACTGGGGAGTGAAACGCTATCTCAACATGGATCATCTGAGAGATCTTGAATTTCCAGACGCCAGAAGAAGCTGTTGAGCTATCGACAGGCTGTCACTTACCGATGGATTTATTTTTGCGAAAAACTATTGACACAATCGGGGTTTGAGTTTTTTTCAAGGAATATCCTCGGCGCCAACCCCAAGGTTATTCAAGAGGAAATTATCCGACTGGCGTGATTTTTAGAGATGGGCGCTTGAAAATGTGGGGAAAGTGCAGTAATCAATCAAACCGCCTTTAATAAAATAACCTCGCGGCCTGTGTTTATATAAAGGACAAAGGAAAATCATTTAGTAGATTAAAAATACGAAGTGTCGCACCCGATGAAAATTTAACTTCGATATCGTTTTCGTGATTTTTGTTCAGGAGGTCAACAATGAAATCGTTACGAATTATCTTCAATCCATTTTGCTGTATTGAGTTAGTGCTGTCTGAACTACAAAGAAAAGCGTCGTCTATACCGAATCGCCAAGCGCAATGAGATATAAGTAGACGAGAACTAGCGCGCGTTTCCGGATCAGTGTTCTCTAAAGATAATAGTAGTTCTTCATCGCTCAAAATATCGATTTTTACGCATACGAATCCGAGGATAGCGTTTAAACGATGTTTTTTAATGAAATTCATGTCTTTATAAAATTTTTCCTCGCCCTTTATGAGCGCTGTTTGTTCGTTGATTTTATTGGGGATCGTTGTTTCGTTGCAAGGCGCTCCGGAAAAACATTCTTTTTTGATCGCGTCTTCACAGCCAAGAAAAAAACATTCGTCCATAACGTTTGTAAACTCCCAATTTGAAAAATTCTTAGAACTTTTTAGGTGATCGCTAAAAATTCTTAGAATTTTTCCAGATGCAAAATAGAAAATTGCGTCGTAACAACGTATATAAATCTCTATTTTATCAATGCGATCGTCAATAAGTAGGTCTAGTACCTTGACGCTATTCGAAAATTGAGGATGAGAACTGCACGTGACGATTCCCGTTTCCTCAAGTCGCCACGGACACCAAAGCACAACGTCGCATTCGCCATTTTTAGCTGTAAAATTTTTCCCTCCGGGCGTTGTGTAATTTCGAACGTACTCCTCTCCGAAACAAAGATGAAGCAGTCCCCATATGACGCACGACGCTTTCCAACATTTTAAGTCGATCATACACGCAATCGACGTATGAAATTCTTTGATTACATTTTTGCTCATTTATTTATACTTTCTAAAAAATTCTCTTGCGAGATCGTCTAATTCGGCTCTTGACAAGGCGTCTCCGGATAATTCTCCGTTTGATTTAAGGTAATCTATATATTGATGAAATAGTCTCCGTTGTTTTTCGTTTACTCTATATTTATCAACAATAGCATCAATTTCACCCTTATCGTAAACATGTCGCGGCTTCATATGGTCAGGTAATTTATCTCTTTGTCTTGGAGTCCAAAGATCATCGTCGCTATACCTTTGGCTCTGCATTACGAACGGCGACGTTGACGAAACAGCTCCGACAGTTATTAGAGCGTTTGTCTGAGAGAAGGCAACCACTTCGATATTTTCAGTAGATACAGCGAGATATCCTCCACTGACAACGCTGTAGGAATTTCTTGCAATTGAAAGCGGCGTTCCTCCTAATGGACCGGCAACTCCTCCGGTAACGCCGGAAACAACGCCATTCATGCCCGAATTTACAACCGTTTCACCAAGCGTTTCATACGATGGAGCCATTGCGGCGGAAATGAATCCCGAGATTCCTCCGCCTATTGCGCCCGTTGTCGCACCCGCGCCCGCTCCTGGAACAGCTCCGGCGCCGCCTGCAACTACGCCGACGCCCGCCCCAACAACCGCGCCAGTCGCAGCGCCAGCCGCTGCTCCGGAAGCAGTTCCGACGACTGCGCGCGTACCCATACGACTATAAAGCGAGATCGTGTCACTTAAAGCCCAACTTGCCTCCGGCGACCACGGCATAACAAATTCTTCGCCAAAAAGGCACCAGTTGTGAGCAAGAACGGAGACTACAGAGTTGCTGCCAACGAAATAAGTGTGTAGATTTTCAACTTCGAAGTTGTAAACGCATTGTTTTTCGTCAAGATTCTCTTTAGAGACAAACGCGATCTTTTCACCGTTTGCGGATAAGCAGAAGTTATCAAATTGCAAGTCTTTGGCGCAGACCCAACCTTTGCCGATTACGTAGAACGGATGTTCCGGCGTGCAGATGATCTCTTCGGACTCGGCGTTCTGTCCGTTAAATATCAGCTTAACGACTTCTTTCTCGCCGTTGTCGAAGAAGCGAACGACTTTCGCCGCCGTTGGTTTTTCTTCGGGCTTGAGATGATCGGCGGCGAGAACTTGGTCGCCAGGGCGGATCTGTTCGATCGGCTTCGTCGAGCCGTCCGCCATGAGTATTTGGGTTCCGGCGACGAAGCAGACTTCGTAATCGAAGGTCGGGTTCTCGAACACGTCGTTTTCGACGGTTCCGCCCTGGTTGATCCGCTCCTGGTTGTGCGCGTAAATTTGGTAATTGTTGACGGGTTCGTCCAAGAAATTTTCCCAAGCCCCGAGTTTTTTAACTTCACGTGGCATGCGCTCTAAATCAGGTTAATCCTATGTCTAAATCAGGTTCAATTCTATTAGCTAAGGCGACGAAACATGTTAATATTTGCTTTTCGATTATTTTATAGACTTTATTATCAATGAAACTTGTAGGCCAATAAAAAGGGGGAGTATAGTTGTTAAGGGAACCATTGTTTTTATAAAAAGCAAACACATTTTTTTCGTATTCCTTGTTTCGTGGATCTGCTGTTCCATAATCATTATAAAACTCAGGAATTGCATGATGTGACTGTGAAAATGTTTTATAAATAGAGTCGGGATCAAATCTCGGATGAAATTCAACTTGGCGAAAATAATACAACCATCCCAAGGTGGATGAACAAAAATGACCATAAAGGAGAGGAATAGCTCGTAATTCATCAAAATATTCAAAATTAATCATTTTTATAATTTCATTTTCTAAAAACGCAATGTTATTATCGTTTAAATGATTAATTACATTTTTTTGAGACAGAGAACACGCCTGTTTTAGACTAGCGACCTTATAATCAACATATTTCATTGACAACCAAGCATAAGTTTGTTGTTGCGCTATTATCAAATCATGATTGTTTTTGTCGATTTTGGGTATTACATATCGAGTCGGTATTTCACTTAATATATATTTTCCACCTTTAAATAATGTATTGCAGTATTCTTTCCAATAATTTATTACATCTATAACCTCTAAACCTTTTAACAATCCTAACAACGACAACTCGCCTAGTATAATCCCTTCTAATCTTATTGAATTACCATATAAACTAGGTTTGTTCAGGATATTTAAAAAAACAAGTCTTAATTCGTCAAACCACATAGTTTTTTGAATGTTCATATTAAAACTTCCAATCTATTATATCAGCATTATCAAATAATTTTTTATATTCGTCAAATTTCATTCCTGATGGTCCAGTTAATACGTCATAAACCATTTGCATATTACGGTCAATAACGACAATATGGTACGTCCACATACGCGTTTTTCCAGCAACTGAACCTAAAGTAGGAGTATGCCCAGGAATTCGACTTATACCAGGTTTGATATTGATTTTTACAACTTCACCCTTAATGCCAATTGAGTCCAGCGCTTTTAGTACTCTTTCCGCGACTTCTTCGCATCCGTATTCAATATTAACCTTACGAAGAAAATCCAATTTTCCCATTATTTTCTTTAGCATCACTCCAGAAACTAATGGTAAACCTGAAATTAATAAAGGTTTAACATCGCCAGTGTCTAAAAATTCATTAAATGATAAAATCCAATCGGCAGGTTCATTTGCTATTGAAACTAAGAGCTCAATATTATCACCTGCTTCATGTGTTATTGCCTTTAGTGTTTCTAATTGTCCTAGTCGATTTTTAACAAATTCCTCAGTTAGGTACGTACTGTCCAAATACTTGCACACATAAACTGAAGTTCGCGATTTTAAAACTTCTTCATAAAGAAGTAATGAAGACTCTAATGGGTTAATGTCTGGATCAATTTGAATCCGATAATGATTGTTGTAAGTAGGATTAAATAATCCCCCTGTCCAATAACCGTCAGAGCTTTTCGTTGAAGCAAACCAAAAATCTTTTGCCTCAATAATATTGCCGCCAGAAAGATAGCCATTCAGTAATAGTAAGCCTTTTTTGCCAAAAAGTTGGCGATAAAACTCAAAAACTTCCGGCGAGAGTCCTTTTAAATCAGAAGCAGAACATTCATTATGAACTAGTATTGAACTTTTATCAATAAAATTAACATAATACGTATGTTTTTCTTGGATTTCAAAGTTGTAAACACGTTGTTTTTCTTCAAGAGTCTCTCTTGAAAGAAACGCGATTCTTTCGCCGTTTGCGGATAAGCAGCAGTCGCCCAATTGCAAGTCCTTAGCGCAGATCCAGCCTCTGTCAATTACGTAGAACCGATGTTCCGGCGTGCAGACAATCTCTTCGGGTTCGGCGTCCCGCCCGCTAAAGATCAGCTTAACGACGTCTTTCTCGCCGTTGTCAAAGAATCGGACGACGTTCGCCGCCGCAGGTTTTTCTTCGGGATTGAGATGATCGG
>CAMZHY010000208.1 GCA_947307005.1 uncultured Planctomycetaceae bacterium | reverse complement strand
AGCGTCGCGATAGTAACATTCAGCGGCATATTCCTTCATATAACCGCTTCCACCCATTGCTTGGATTGCGTCAGTAACAACGGAAATACTCATTTCGCTACAGAAATACTTGCTCATGGGAGTAAGCATCGCGTTTAATTTTTTCAAATTGCGGGCTTTCTGACGAAAAGACTTTTTTTCGTCGTCTGAAAGAGTGTCGGCGTTACGCTCGAGAAGGCGATTATAGTTATTTTCAAAGTCGCAAACGCGCGCAGTTTCATAAGCAAGGGCGCGTCCCGCTTCAATACGAACGCGCATATCGGCAACCATTTCGGCGACGGCAGGCAGGCGTTCAATTGGCGCGCCAAATTGTTCGCGAGAACTAACATAATCACGCGCAAGACGTTGAGCGGCTTCCGCAACGCCTAAAGATTGAGCGGCAATGCCTAATCTAGCCCCGTTCATTAAAGACATTACGTAAGTGATAAGCCCGCGCTGACGCTCGCCGATAAGCCGACAGGGCGTATCGTTAAAAACGATCTCGCAAGTCGGAGAACCGTTAATACCAAGCTTATGCTCAAGATTTCGAACTTTAACGGTTGGGCCACGGTCAGCGACAAAAAGACTTAACCCTCGTCCGTCGGAAATTTGAGACTCGCTGCGCGCAAGCACAAGAAGAACTTCGCCGCAACCGTTTGTAATAAAACGTTTAACGCCATTAAGTCTCCATTCGCCATTTTCATCTTGATAGGCGCGAAGACGAACCGCTTGCAGATCGGATCCTGCGTCCGGCTCCGTAAGAACCATGGCGCCGGTAACTTCGCCGCGAGCAAATTTCGGAAGATACTCGTCCTTAAGTTCGTCGGAAGCGAAAGCGTAGATCGTTTCGGCTATGCCCTGGAGTCCGAACATGTTCATAAAAGAACAGTCGCCACGGGCGACAATTTCCGTCGCCATCGTATAGACAAGAGTTGGACAGTTAATACCGCCGTATTTGCGAGGCAGGGTAAACCCTTGAAGGTCTGCCTGGGCCATCAGGGCTAGATTTTTCTGAACGAGAGGATGAAGCGTAACTGTCTGGTCTTCATTAAGAGCGTTCCCTTCGGAGTCAACCGTCGCGGCGTTCTTTGCTAAAACATTTCCTGAAAGATCTCCCACTATTTCGAGAACCTTACGGTAATTATCAACAGCGTCGTCGACGTCGCGAGGCGCGTAATCTGCGGCGCCGTTAGGAGTCTCTCGTTCTTGGAGCGCGGCAATTTCCCTCATGTCATAATAATCAAGAAGAAACTGAATATCGCGGTTATCACTAAAGAAGTTTGACATAAAGCCCTCTGAGGTTCGGAAAGTCGCGCTTTAAGCGCCCTGAATGAAAACTGAGTCATTATATCGCAATTTTAAACGTCGTAATAGATCAAATCGAGGGCGCGTTCTAAAAATACGGTTTTTCCAGATTTCCATTCGCAATTCTAACCGGGGTTTGTTACAAAAAAACGGCGACCCCATAGAGATCGCCGTGAAGCGCAAATTTCTGCAGAAACCGCTCGTTGGATTAACTAAAACACGTCATTCTTCCGATTTGTCTGAACTTTCGGACGCGACATTCTTGGAAGACGCCTTCGCGGCGGCGTCGATCTCATCTTCGATTCCAGCGACGCCCTTCTTGAACTCAGTAACGCTACGCCCAAGAGAACGCATGACTGAGGGAAGGCGATTTCCGAAAAGGAGAAAAGCGATGAGCGCAATAATAACGAGTTGGATGGGAGATCCCATCATTGCAAACATGAGAGAGGACATGGGCAGACCTTTCATAAAAACGGCTAGCGCTCCCGGGAACGTCTCCATAACCGGGAAAGTCGTGATATCTTTAGCTATACGGCGAACGCTCGACGACACGTAGCCAACGAGCGCGCCAAAACGCCTTTTATTTCTCAGTATCCCTGAAAAGAGCGTTATTACGCGCCTATTTTAGCTAGAAGAAGGAGCAAGTCAAGAAGATTCGCTCAGCTTTCGTCTTTTAGTTCCCGCAGATAAAACGAAATTGCTTTCTTCGCAGTTCCGCAAAAAACTTGTGAACATTTCAGAGGTTTTAAGTCGGAAAGGCGATATGGAAAAAACACCCTGATAAAGTGAGATTCCATCAACGCGCTAAGTCAAAGAAGTCCTTGACAATCTGCCGGTAACAAGACCCTAAATCTTTCGGAGAGCGCGAGAATTTCACGAACCGAAAGCGTTTCCGCACGTATTTCGCCTGTAAGATGCGATTCTTCAAGAACCTTGTCCACAATCTCTTTATCTAGGCGTCCTTTGAAAGCGCTACAAAGCACGGAACGAATATATTTTCGAAGATGTAAGAAGAGCGCGCGGACAAAGTCGTGGAATAAGTGTAAATTGGGAATGCGATTTCGTTTCTTTTGATTGTATTTCAGTTGGACGATAGCGGAATCAACCTTAGGACGGGGCCAGAAAACAGACGGGGGCATGATCCGAATAATATGGCAATCACACTGCGCCTGCATCCAAACAGCGAGCGCTCCATAATCTTTTTTTCCAGGCTTTGCAACAATACGATCGCCAACTTCCTTTTGAATTGTCACCGTCATGGAGTATGGCGGGACGTCTGTTAGAAGGAGGTTTGACATGAGCGGGGTCGCAATCTGGTAAGGAAGATTAGCGCAGAGTTTAAAACGACGTTCAGGCGATTTTCCCAGTTCTTCGCGAACGACCTCAAGAACGTGTCGGTTAAGACGGTTCTTATTTTCTAAAATATCGGCGAACAGGAATCTTATGTTGTCTTTGTCCCAATGTTCCTGTTTGGCCATCTCGTGCATGACGGAATCCACCTCGACGGTAACCACGACGGCGGCTTCTTGCGCCATCGCCCCCGTAAGCGATCCCGTGCCCGTTCCGACTTCAAGGACGACGTCATTTTTGTCGAGTTCGGCCGACTGATGGATTAGAAAATTTTGTCCTAACTTACCCCTTGGATGAACGCCTAGCGTTTCAAAGCGTTGCATAAAGTATGTTCGCGTCTGATTATTCGAGGAACCTAATGACATAGACCTTCCCTATAGCAAGCGACAGGTGGAAAACGACTCAACTCGCACCATTATAACCCAGTTCCGTTTTTATGAAACGTCCTTTCTAAGCGCGACGACAACGTTCTGAAGCTAGTCGCCACGCAAATGCCTTTGCGTAACGAAACGAATCAAGGATTGATTCCAAGTTCGTCAAGTGATTCTCCAATAAACTGATTAAGCCGCCCGTCGCTTTTAAGCGTTGACGCAATTTCTGGCGCCGCGAAGATTCGTACTCGTTTGACGTAGTCGTCGAACTGTTCTTTAGCTAACGCCCTGACGACTGGCGAAACTTCCGAAAGAGGACGTCGATTTTAAATTCAACTTCTTTGTCGGCGGGGGGCGCGTCGATTAGGATTTGGTCGTCATGAACTCCAAACTTATTTGCGAGACGATCAGAAATGTTGCAGACGACTTGATAAGGACGACCCGCTATTCGTTTATATAACGATGGAGATTCCATCGAACTGAATTCTCCTAGGCGTTTGAAAAGACGACGTTCCTGACCAAAAAGCGCGTTCAGAAGTTTTTGCGCGGATCGACAAGGTTGATTGTTCGGTAGAGATTCTGACGATTGACAGAGTTCAAGGAGGTGACTTTCTACCTGGCGGTCCGAAAAACGCCGAAGTTTTCCAATGAACGATAGGTCGTTACGGAAAGTGATCAGACGGTGAACGGCACGCTGAAACATCACCGTCGCAGCGCGCGACGCATGATGCCAGTAAACCTCGCTAAACATCACGTAACGAGCAAATACCATGAGTTCCGCCGCCGTTTTTCCTTTGTTGGTTACGGCGATTCCGTCGCCCTGCATGTTGAGACATACGCTACCGACGAGACGGTCAAGATCGTAATTTCTTCCATAAGGAACGCCGGCGCCTAAGCTATCGCGCATAAGGTAGTCCATCTTATCGACGTCTATCGGTCCCGAAAGGATGCTTCCCAAAAGACGAAACGCATTTTTTCTTCGAGCATATTCAGCGTCCGATTCGGCAAGACGGCGTTCCGGATCCCGTTTAACAAGAAGATCGCAAACGTTACGAGGGTCAAGTTCCCAGTCTCGGCAAATCTGTTCGTTAAGTTCTCCTAAAATAAAATCTTGGGCAGCCTGTTCATGCGAAACCAATCCGGGAATCTTCAAGTCTTCCAAGAGATGGCAATAGGGGAAATGCCCAATATCGTGGAGAAGCGCAGTAAGAATGAGGAGTTTGGCTTCCTCCGGACGAACAATTTCAACAAAGCGACGATCATGTGCAAGACGTTTAAGCCAAAGTAGCGAAAGACGATAGACTCCAAGAGAATGTTCAAATCTAGTATGGGTGGCTCCAGGATAAACAAACCTGACGAATCCCAATTGAGAAACATGCGAGAGTCTTCGAAATGCAACCGAGTCGATTAGACTCCTAACTCTAAACGTTAACGGAACGTCTAGTTCCGGAGGTATGCGGATAATAGAAGAGCGCGCGTCGAGTCCCGCGATTTAGTGAATAAAGAGGAATTCTCGAGCGTTTGAATCATTCATATTCGTACCCTCGATTCGAATTATGATTTGGATTTTGCGTGGTTTGTTTGAGATCGCTAAGTTCGGCGTTAAAAATATCTTGTATTTGTCGCGCAACTTCGTTGGAGTTTACTTTACGACGAAGTTCGTCGTAGTTAGCGCGAACGGACTGAACGACGGCGGATTGATCATTCTCCGTTGCGTTAACGCCAAGAGGCGAAATCCAATTCCGTTTTCTATTTTCACTTTCCAACGCGGGAGTTTCTATCTTTTCGTTTGGGTTTTCGGCTGGACGCTCCAGAGAAGAACGTAGCGCAAAGCGAAGGATTACAGGCGCTTCGAGAATATCAGAAAGACGGGATTCAATGGTCGTTCGCTCGTTCTAACAAAAGTCTCTTTCCGCCTTCCCATTTTCGGGAAAAACAACGACAAGAGTTTGAGGCGGTTCGGCCTTAATTTCCAAGACAGTCGACGCTTGGAGAGACAACGCGCCTTTGAAACTGGTCGCTTCATGCCAAATATTGACAAATTCTGTCTGAGATTTAGAAGTCCACGACGCGTCAGTTTTAGAAAAATCGTTTTGCGATGAGAAAGGCGAAACATTTGACTTTGGCGGATCATTTTGAGTCGTCTCAAGGCATGGTTGAGAAGTAGTTGCTTCCGATTTTTCTCGAGACGGAAAGCATGCTTCTTTTTGACTCTGTAAAACCGCTAGGTTGTCGTCATTTTTTTTTTATCGTTTTCTGTAGACAACGGCGTCGAAGTTTGTTGAGGACTGGGAATAACAGAGTCAATGGACGCTTGCGGAATCGACCCGTTTTTAAGCTGGTTGATAAGGGATTCGATAGTCTGGAAGGCGTCGAGTTGACAGAGTCTCGCAAAAGCTAATTCTACAAGGATTCGAGCTTGAGCGCTGTAACGCATTCGTTGAATTGTTTGGTCAATAATCTGGAGAGACGCTAAAATTCGCCGAATTCCTACTTTTTCAGCAATTTGTTTAATCTCATTAAAACGCGCAATAGGAGAATAAATTAGTTCGCTAGCTTCGCAACCGCTACCAACAATCATTAAATCCCGATATACGCCGAATGTTTGTTCAATCAAAATTCCAAAGTCGACTCCGAGCGCGGCAGACGTTCCAAGCAATTCAAATACGCGTTTTGCGTCGCCCTGAACGGTTGCATTAATTAGTTCGAAAATTTTCCCGTCGTCAACAGAACCAAGCATATTGTGTACGTCGGCTAGGGAAATGTAATTAGGAGAGAAGGAAAGAAGTTGCTCCAAAAGGGACTGAGCGTCACGCATGGAACCATTGGCGCGACGAGCCAAAACGTCAAAAACGCCTTCCTCAACTTCGGCGCCTTCCAACTCGGCAATTTGTTGCAATCGAGATGAAATAGAACTCCCTTTGATTGCGTTGAAATCAAAACGTTGACAACGGGATAAGATCGTTATTGGAATCTTATTGGGTTCCGTCGTGCAAAAAATAAATTTTACGCGCGCAGGCGGCTCTTCAAGGGTTTTAAGGAGCGCATTGAAGGCCTCGCGCGTTAGCATGTGAACTTCGTCAATGATATAAATCTTGTAACGAGAACGGCTTGGCGCAATGGCAGCGTTCTGTCTCAGCTGTCGAATTTCATCAACGCCGCGATTGCTTGCGCCGTCAATTTCAATAACGTCAACGTCTTCGCCGGTCGAAATTCCAACGCAACTATCACATTTTAAACATGGTCTTATTGTCGGACCTTCCACACAGTTGAGCGCTTTAGCGAAGATGCGGGCGCATGAAGTCTTACCAACGCCGCGAGCCCCCGTAAAAAGATACGCATGCCCAACACGATTAGTTTCTATTGCGTTTGACAACGCCCTTGTAACTGTTTCCTGACCAATGAGTTCGCCAAACGCCTGAGGGCGATATCGTCGCGCAACAACTTGATAAGCCGTCGAAATATCCGTGCGAGGCGCGCTACCGAACTTCTTTGTTTCCGCAACATTCTGTTCGATAACTGGCGTCGGCGGCGAGATATCAGTTGATTCTTCACATTCGTGTTGAAGACACGATTGCTTTTTGTTTTCATCTAAAAGAACGGGCGAGACGTCCAAGAGTACGGATTTAGGCGACGAATTAGGAGTCGCCGACTTTTTCTCGTCTATTGTCGATTCTGAACTAGAATTTTTTATGGAATCATTGCTAT
>CAMZHY010000207.1 GCA_947307005.1 uncultured Planctomycetaceae bacterium | reverse complement strand
TGCGCGCCCGAGAGACGTTAAACAATCATAGACGTTCAGGCGCGCTACCCTCAGCGGCGAGGTCGCCGCCCGCCGCCCGCGTTGGAAAAATGAATCTTTGGGGGTTTACAATTCGATAAGATCGCATAGAATAGCCGCGTTGTATTTGAAGAGGCGCGACGACGGCGATCGTCGCTCGACGCTTTTTTTTTTCGCTTGTTGTTTCGTCGTCTATTGCGACGTCGCGAAGTTCGGTTTTCTCGGACGAACGAGCGCAGGGTTCCGTTCGGCGTTAAAAAAAAAAACGACGCGTTGAACAGTGGGACGCTCTTTTTCCTGCGCGTTTCTCTTTGTTAGCGCGGCGCGTAAAGATTCGCCTTTTAGTTGCGGCGCGATTGACGTTTGTTGGCGTCGCGATTGGAGAACAGAGGTTAAGTTATGACGAAGCATATTTTTGTCACCGGCGGCGTCGTGAGTTCCCTTGGCAAGGGCTTGACGAGCGCGTCGATCGGCATGTTGCTAGAGAATCGCGGGCTTTCTGTCAGAATGCAGAAACTTGACCCCTACATTAACGTCGACCCGGGCACGATGAGTCCTTACCAGCATGGCGAAGTTTACGTGCTGGACGACGGGAGCGAGACCGACCTTGATCTTGGTCATTACGAGCGATTCACGCATTCGCCGCTTTCGAGAGACAGCAACTGGACGACGGGACGAATCTATCAAAACGTTATTCGCAAAGAACGGAACGGCGCATATTTAGGGAAGACGGTTCAGGTCGTTCCGCACATTACGAACGAGATCAAAAGTTGCATCCGCCGTCTCGCTTCGAACGACGTCGACGTCGTCATTACGGAGATTGGCGGAACGGTCGGCGACATCGAAAGCCTTCCGTTCCTCGAAGCGATCCGCCAATTTCAGATTGACGTCGGGCGCGAGAACTGCTGCTTTATCCATCTGACGCTCGTTCCTTACTTGAAAGCGGCGCGCGAACTCAAGACGAAACCGACCCAGCACAGCGTTGGGCAGTTGCGCCAAATCGGCGTTCAACCTGACTTTATCGTATGCCGAACCGAACAGAGTCTTTCTTCGGACGACGTTGATAAGATCGCCCTTTTCTGCAACGTTCCGAGAAATCACGTCGTCGAAGAACGCGACGCTGATTTTTCGATCTACGAGGTTCCTCTTTCTCTCGTCGAGCATAATCTCGACCGGATGATTGTCGACCGTCTTTCGCTTACGAAGGCGAAGGAGTTGGATCTTACGGGATGGCACGAATTTCTCTCGGCGTTACGCAACACGCAGACGGACGTTGCGATCGCGGTCGTCGGCAAGTACGCGAAGCACAAGGACGCGTATAAGTCGATCTACGAAGCGCTTGTCCACGCCGGCGCCGCGAACTCCGCGAACGTTCGAATCTTACGCATCGAGAGCGAGAAATTGGAACGCGAGGAAACGCGCGTCACGCTCGAGAACGTTCAGGGTATTCTTCTTCCCGGCGGCTTTGGCGAACGGGGAGTCGAGGGCAAGATCGAAGCGGTTCGGATCGCGCGCGAGCGTAAGATTCCATTCCTTGGCATTTGTCTCGGCATGCAGTGCGCCGTGATCGAATACGCGCGCAACGTTCTCGGAATGACCGACGCGAACTCGACCGAATTCACCGAAATTGATAAACCGATCGAGTATCCGGTCGTTTGCCTTATGGACGAGCAGCGTTCCGTGACGGACAAGGGCGGCACCATGCGACTTGGAACGCAGCCGACCGCGCTCATCGCGGGATCGCGCGCCGCCAGCGCGTATGGAACGCTTGATATCCAAGAGCGTCATCGACATCGATACGAATTCAACTACGAATATCGCGATCGCTTCATCGACGGCGGTCTGGTGATTTCCGGTTCGAGTCCCGACGGCAAGCTTGTCGAAGTCGTCGAGTTAGACGACCATCCCTGGTTCGTCGCAGTGCAGTATCATCCCGAGTTCAAGTCGAAGCCGACGCATCCGCACCCGCTCTTTAAGGCGTTTATCGCCGCCGCCGTGCGGAAACGACGCGGCGCGAACGTCGAGGGAGAGAACTGAACTCTTGCGCGCGCCGATTTTTAAACGGCGCGTTTCCGCAGCGCCCCAATCGTGCGCGTTAGGAAATTTCGGATCCCGCGCCCGACGTTTTCCTTTTGGAACGCCGTCGGACGCGTTTTTTTTACAGCTCCGCAAACTATCACAGGACGTCGCCGTGGACTTCTTGCAGCTTAACGGAAAACGTTTTTTGATCTTTGGCGTCGCGAATAAAAAGAGCGTCGCCTACGCCGTTTCTAAAGCGCTCCTCGAAGAAGGGGCGGAATGCGTCTTCGTCGTGCAGAACGAGGAGATTCTCGAGCGCGCGAGCAAACTCTTTCCCGATTCCGCGTTCTTTACGTGCAACGTGGAGAGCGAAGACGAAATTCGCGCGCTTCGCGAGAAGATCGGCGAACGTTTCGATTCGTTCGACGGGATGCTCCATTCGATCGCGTTCGCGGATTATTCCGAAGGGATGAAGCCGTTTCACGAGACGCCGAAGCGCGCGTTTCTCCAGGCTCTCGATATCTCCTGTTTCTCCCTCGTCGAACTGGCGCGCGCCTTCGCCGATCTGCTGACGCCGACCGCGTCCGTCGTGACGGTCTCGATTTCGACGACGACGATGGCGAGCGAGAATTACGGCTACATGGCGCCGATTAAGGCCGCGCTTGACTCGTCCCTTGCGTTTCTGACGAAATCGTTTTCCTCGTTTTCGCAGATTCGATTCAACGCGGTCGCGCCGTCGCTCCTTAAAACGTCGGCGTCGGCGGGAATCCCCGGATATCTCGACTCCTACATCTACGCTGAACAAGCGATTCCGCGCAAGCAGGCGGTCAAAACGGAAGAGGCCGCCGCCGCCGCCGTCTTTTTGCTAAGCCCCCGTTCGAGCGGGATCGTTTCGCAGAAGATCGTCGTGGACGCGGGGATGTCGACGAATTATTTCGACAAGGCGATTATCGATCGCGTCGTCGGTCGATGAGATTGGCGTCGGCGATTGCAAAGGAGACGACGATGGGGACTTGCAGCTATCGAGGAAGACGTTACGACACGTTGGAACTTGTTGGCGTCGAGGTCGAAGGGGATCGAATTACCGCGCTAGAAACGTCGGCGCCCGACTCGAACGCGGTTGTTCCTTGGATTGCGCCGGGGATGTTCGATATTCAGGTCAACGGAGCGGTTGGCAGAGAACTGTCGTCCTCTCGAATTACCTGCGAAGGCGTGGTTGAAGTTCTCGAAAAGATGTTGCGCGACGGGGTCTTTCGATGCTGTCTGACGCTGACGACGAACGCGCCCGAGACGATGATTCACGCGGCGCGGACGATCGCGGACGCGCTTGATGAACGTCCGGAATACCGTTCGATCGTTTGGGGAATTCATCTGGAAGGTCCGTTTATTTCGACAGCCGAGGGCGCGATTGGGGCGCATCCGAAGAAATTCTGCGTTCCCTATTCTCGAGAGTTTATTCGCGACGTTCAGGACGCGTCGCGCGGACTCGTGAAGCTCGTCACGCTTTCGCCCGAATATCCGAACGCTCCCGACTTTGTTCGCTTTTTGAGGTTGGAAGAGATTCTTGTCGCGATCGGTCATACGAACGCGGACGGAGTCCAACTCGACGACGCGGTTTCGGCGGGCGCCGCGCTTTCGACGCACCTGAGCAACGCGACGCGTCATCTGTTGCCGAAGTGGGAGAACTACTGTTTCGCGCAGCTTGCCGACGATCGGCTTTACGCGAGCCTTATTGTCGACGGCTTTCACATCTCGCCGCAACTTGTCCGGACAATTGTTCGCGCCAAAGGGCTGGAGCGCCTTATTCTCATCAGCGATCAGTCGCCTCTTGCGGGCTTTCCTCCTGGAAAATATTCCATGGAGCTTTGCGAGTTTGAGATTCAGCCCAACGGCAAGGTGACGCTCGCCGGGGATCCGAATCTTCTGGCGTGCGCGTCTTTTCCCGTTTCCCACGGGGTCGCCAACGTCGCGACGATCGAAAACCTTCCCTTGTCAAAGGTCTATCCCCTTGCGACGACGAATCCCGCGCGTCTTCTGAACGCTCCGGCGTTCAGTTCGGGAGACGGCGACTTCCTTGAAATCGGAGGTCGCGCCGATTTCCTACTCTTTAACGTCGTTCCCGCGACGTTTGGCGAGCACGGTCTTTACGACGGGCGTTCCTTCCAAACCGGTCGCTTTGAGTTTGAGAAGATCGTCTGGCGCGGTCGCGAGATTTCCTGACGCGTCGTTTTTATAACGCTGGCAACATAAAAGGCCGGACGCTCCATGGCGAGTCCTTGGAGCGTCCGGTTTTTTTTAACGAGTTTTATCGACGGGACGTCGGGCGACGCGGCGATCAGTCGCCGAGGTTGCCTTCGATTCGAGCGTTGGCGCAGTTCGATTCAATTCGGACCGCGCCTTTGACGAAGTTGTCCGTCACGATAACGCGCTTCGTATTCTCTGAGATAGAAACCTGCTTCTTATTCTCTTGGAAATTACAGCCGCGAATCATAACGGAGCCGCCGTCGATCTGAATAGCGGCCTTTCCCTTGTTTCCGCGATCCCATTGGACGAATTCGCAGTCGCTGAAACCGATCATCCCCTTGCCGGATCCTGAGATGCGCGCAATCTGCTCGCAAGGTCCCCAGAACGCGCAGTTGGCGAAGCGAACCGAACCGGAGTTCGTTTTTGAGGCGACGACCTGAGTCGGATTCTCGCCGTGCATCGCAACGAACTCGCCGTTCGTGATCAGCACGCCGAAAACGGCGCTCTGCTCGATGAGAACCGACGTATGACAGCTATCCGCGCCGATTCCAAGGAAATTGCCGTTGCAAACCCCGTCCGCGCTGCCGCCGAACTCGTACCCGACCGCGTAGCCGAAGCAGAACGTGTTCAGCACGTAATGCCAGTCGGTGCGCTTGAAGATGAACGCCTCGCCGTTAGCCTGCTGCCATCCGAAGAGCTTCGGCTTCATGCTCCACCATGGGTTGAAGTGGACGTTCTCAATGCGTCCGATATCGTAGATGCGATCGACGAAAATTCCTCGACGAAGCGGCTGACCGTGGATATTGCGAATTAACGCGCGTTCGTTGCGGGACGCGTCGATTCCGTTGTACGGGTTCAAGAGTTCGACGTCGAGAATCGCGGGATTCTTTCCCCGCATTTTGACCGCCCACGGGTACGGGGTGGGGACGTCGTTTTCCTTTTGGTCGGGCCAGTAGAGGACGACGCCCTGAAGGACGCTGTTCGTGTTGAGCGTGATAAACGCGTCCGCGTCTTCGTTTCCGGCGTTTCCGGTAACGAGAAAGGTCGCGCCGTCGTCGGTTGGCTTCGGGAGTCCTCGATCGCGGCATCCGTTATGGGCGGTCACGGAGTTCCAAGGACCGCGTAGCGTCGCGCCTTGCGGTACGTTCAGCGATCCTGAAAAACGATATTGTCCCTGAGGAACGTAGACGACCCCTCCGACGGGGCCGAGGGAGTCGAGCGCTTTTTGGAACGCCTCGGTCTCGTCCGTCGCGCCGTCGCCGACAGCGCCGAAATCGCGAACGTTGACGCGCTGCGCGTCGTTGACGGGCGGTTCGATATTCGCGTCTTTTTCTTGGGCTCTCGCCGTCCCAAAAGCGAAGGTCAGGGCGGAAAACGCGAGGAACGCGGAGGTAAGAACAGTGCGTAAAAACGACATGAGTTCACCTTTAGACATGGCGGAATCTGATCGGACCTCAACTTTTGGAGGCGCCGCGCTGGGGACGGTTGCGCTCGTACATTTCGTTGATTTTAGCGACGACAAGCGCGTTGACTTCCTCTTCGGACTTCGTCTTGAGGAATTCGGGGGACAGCTGCTCGCCATACTCGACTTTGACGCGCCTTTTGAATGGGGACGGGAACTTTTGAGTTCGCGGAAAGGCTTCGAACGCGCCTGCGATTGCGACGGGGACGATGCAGGCGTTCGTCTTGACAGCCATTGCGGCGTAGCCGGAGGTAAAAGGCGCAAGCTCTCCGTCGAAAGAACGGCTTCCTTCGGGGAAAATGAGCACGGCTTCGTTGTTCTTGAGTCTTCGAAGCGTCTCGCGAACGCCTTGAAAGCCCAGTCCCTCCTGATCGAGTGGGATCGCGTCGACCGAATCGATGAGCTTTCCGAAAGGTTTGAACTTAAAGAGGGTCTTTCGCGCGAGAAAATTCGTCATGCGGAAATAACCGCAACCGATCGCCGGCGGATCGAGAAAACTCTGATGGTTCGAAACGAGAAGCGTCGGACCGTTTTTCGGAACGTTTTTCGAATTGATATATTTGATTCGGAAAAACAGCTTGATTCCCACATAGAGCGAGAACTGGCAAAAATGATACCAAAACGCATGTGATTTCGTCACGACGCGTTTTGAGGTTTTTCTTTTCGACGGGGTTCCGGTCGGTTCCGGGACGGGAGACGTTTCAGTCGCCATTTCTACTTAACAACGTGAAGACAAAGAGTAATAAAGCGCGACGTTCGCGACTTTTACGGACGTCGCTGGAAACTGGGTCCGACGCGTTTCGTTCCGTGACGAGTGAAGCGCGTCGGTTTGCCCGAATGTTCAACTCATTTCTTGATCGAATCGAGAGACCAGTAGACGGACTCGGTTATCTTGCCGTCGGCGGGGAACATATCGTTCTCTTTGAGTCGTTGCGCCAGTTCCGTGCAACTGTTCGCGAAGAGGGGCGAAATCTCGACGATCGCGTCTCCGACGACTTCAATCCCTAGATGCGAGAGCCACAGTTTGT
>CAMZHY010000206.1 GCA_947307005.1 uncultured Planctomycetaceae bacterium | reverse complement strand
TTGGCGGAGAAGAGTACGGTTTCCGCTGGATTCCGGCGGGCGAGTTCGACATGGGGTCGCCGGAAACGGAAGAAGGGCGACGCGACGACGAGGTCCTTTGTCATGTAACGTTGACGCGCGGTTTCTGGCTTCTTGAAACGCCGACAACGCAGGCGTTTTACGAGGAGGTCATGGGGACGAACCTGAGCTATTTCAAGGGCGACGACCTTCCCGCGGAGGAGGTTTCTTGGTTCGATGCGATCGAATTCTGCGCGGCGCTGACCTTGCGCCTCCCGAAAGGGCTTGTCGCGACGCTTCCGACCGGGGCGCAGTGGGAATACGCGTGTCGCGCAGGGACGAAAACCGCCTATTGCTGGGGCGACGAGTGGGATCGACGCAAAGCGAAGGGCGGCTGGGCGTCGTTTAGAACGAGACCCGTGAAGACATACGCCCCGAACGCGTGGGGACTTTACGACGTCCATGGCAACGTCGAAGAGTGGGTTCTCGACTGGTATGGAGATTATCCTACGGGGACCGTCGTCGATCCGACGGGCGCAGAAAGCGGCGAGAGACGCGTCTGCCGCGGCGGCTCGTGGCGCGATTTGGCAATGTGCCGCCGTTCGGCGTATCGCGGCAAGCTCGCCCAGGACGATGAAATCGGAGCCGGATTCCGAATAGTTCTCCGCCGCGAGCAGCGAGAGCGAGAAGAGGAGGAGAAACCGCCGCGCGTTTAGTTAGGACGGAGACTCGAGGACCCCGGCGCGTCCCGAATCGGAACGGCTCGTCTTTCCGACGACGGAAAATTCAGTCGCAAGGTATGAAAAACAAGGTAATCGCGTTTTTTTAATATTTCAAAAAAATTTTTCATATTCGCGTCTTTAAGTCGTACTTTACAAGTAGAGACTTAAGGTCGTTCATATTCGCCGTCTTTTTGCGAAAGCTCGCATTGAGGGCGAAATGTGGAAAAGTGATGGCGAACGACGTTTTCAACCTTATTTGAACGACGGCGTGTTTTATCGAAGGAATCAAGAACGATGACGAAAAGGGTCAATTCTAAGGAGACAAACGGGAATCAAATCGAGACCGGCGGCGCCGCCGCGTGGGCCGAATCTTCGAAGCGTCCGGCGGGGTTTCGTCAGACGCTGGCGATTGGCGACGTGGAATATGGTTTTTGCTGGATTCCCGCGGGGGAATTCGACATGGGATCGCCGGAATCGGAAGAAATGCGAGATTCCGACGAGGCTCTTTGCCATGTTGAACTGACGCGTGGTTTTTGGGCGTTTGAGACTCTAACCCCCCAGGCTCTTTACGAGGAGATCATGGGGAATAACCCAAGCGAAAACCGCAAGGACGATTTTCCTGTTGAAACGACGACTTGGGACGACGCGACGAGTTTCTGCAAAGCGTTGGCGAAGCGCCTTCCCAAAGGGGTTAAGGCGACGTTACCGACGGAGGCGCAGTGGGAGTACGCGTGTCGCGCCGGGACGCGAACGGCGTTTTGGTACGGAGACTCCAGCGATTCCGATAAGATGAATTACGGCAAATATCGTTATGCCGAAGATATGTCGCCGAATTCCGTGAAAGAATATCCGGCGAATCCCTGGGGACTCTACGATATGCACGGGAACTTGTGGGAGTGGGTTCTCGACTGGTATGGCGATTATCCCAAGGGGGCGGTCGTCGATCCCAAGGGACCGGACGTCGGCTCCGTCCGCGTTTGTCGCGGCGGCTCGTGGAACAATCGCGGGGGGGCCTGTCGCTCCGCGAGTCGGGACTGGCACGCGCCTAACGGAAAGAATCAGATTATCGGCTTTCGCTTTCTGCTCAGTTGCGAGTAACGCGCCGAAGGCGGTTCGAGCGAGTTCGCCCATAAGAGGACCGGGAAATAACTGTTCTTCGAAAAATCCGAGCGCCTCGACGGCGTCGTAAGGCGTGAACGGAAATCGCGGGGTTGAGGCGCGCGACAAGGCCCGAGACGAAGCTTTGGACTTGCGACGGATCGCCTTTAGGGAGAGGTGACAACGACGATGAAGAAGAACCGCAAGAAGACCTTTTTTTCCTCATGGGAGCGCGTTTCGTCGCGACCCGCCGGGTTGCGTCAAACGCTGGAAATAGGCGACGCGGGATACGGCTTTTGCTGGATTCCCGCAGGCGAGTTCGACATGGGGTCGCCGCTGTGTGAAAGAGGACGATCCGACGTCGAAGTTCTTCATCACGCGACCTTGACGCGCGGTTTTTGGATGTTGGAAACGCCGACGACGCAAGCGCTCTACAAAGAGGTTATGGGAAAGAACCCGAGCGTATTCAAAGGGGACGATCTTCCCGTGGAATGGGTTTCTTGGCGCGATGCGGACGACTTCTGCAAGACGTTGACGGAGCGCCTTCCGAATGACCTCAAAGCGGCCTTGCCGACGGAAACGCAGTGGGAATACGCCTGTCGGGCTGGAACAAGGACGGCGTTTTGGCACGGAGACTCCGCAACCTTCAACAAGATTAATTTCAATGGAAATATTGGCAGGACGACGCCCGTGAAAACTTACGCGGCGAATCCATGGGGACTCTACGACATGCACGGCAACGTCTGCGAATGGTGTCGCGATTGGTATGACGATTATCCCGAAGGAAGCGTTACGGATCCGGAAACAGCCTGCGGATTCGAACGCGTCTGTCGCGGCGGTTCGTGGCTTGAATTCTCAAGGTGGTGCCGCTCTGCGGTTCGGTTCAAGCGCGAACCCTACCATCGAGATTTCTTCACCGGCTTTCGCTTCACGCTGCTTTGTCGATAGCTTGGCAAGGCAAGAGGGCGGGACGCTCGGAGCGCGTTCGGCGCGCAATCCTAGGACGCGGCGCTTCCCGCCGACTTAATTTAGAACGTGTTTCTACAGAGAATTAACGACGACGATGAACGCGACTCAAAACTCGAATTCCGTTTCGATATGGTCTGAATCTTCGACTCGTCTCGCAGGGGTTCGCCAATCGCTGACGATCGGCGGCGC
Organism: uncultured Planctomycetaceae bacterium; assembly: GCA_947307005.1. Lineage (GTDB taxonomy): Bacteria > Planctomycetota > Planctomycetia > Pirellulales > Thermoguttaceae > RUG369. The sequence continues at coordinate 3,805 of CAMZHY010000206.1, read as the reverse complement.
GGAGTACGGATTTCGTTGGATCCCCGCCGGGGAGTTTGACATGGGACCCATAGAGATAGGGCCTCAAAACGACTTCAGTCTTCACGCGACTCTTATGAGAAGAAGGCAGCGTCAACGAGAGGGCTCCAACAAATTTCTTTGCCATGTCAAGTTGACGCGAGGCTTCTGGTTGCTGGAAACTCCGACGTCGCAAGCGCTCTACAAGGAAATCATGCGAACGGATCCGGCGGAAAATCCTGAGATGGGGGCGTTTTTCGACGCGATTGGAAAGAACCCGAGCGAGTTGAAGGGCGACGATCTTCCCGTGATAGGGGTTTCTTGGCACGATGCGTACGAGTTCTGCGAAGCTTTGACGGAACTCCTCCCAAAGGGATTGAAAGCGACGTTGCCAACGGAGGCGCAGTGGGAATACGCCTGTAGAGCTGGAACCAAAACGGCGTTTTGGTTCGGGGACTTCCCTAATGAAAATGATAAATTTTGCGGGCGCGCGCCGTGCAAGACGATGACGTCTGTGAAAAGCCATGTGGGGAATCCTTGGGGACTCTATCATATGCACGGGAACGTCTGGGAATGGCAACTCAACTACTATGGCGAGGACCCTTCGAACGATCCCTCGGACGTCGTCGTCGATCCAACGGGTCCTAAATTCGCCTTTATTCGAGCGATTCGCGGCGGCTCGTTCTGTGAACCCGTTTGGGTCTGTTCTTCCGACGTCCGAGAATACGCCGCGTCCATTACTCCCTCGGCGGCTCCTCCGACGCGTCCTATCGGTTTCCGAGTCCTCCTGACTTACGACGAGGAATCGGATTCCGTTTCAGATAAGGCTAAAGACGACGGTGTTATTGTTCTTCCTCCGAGCCTCGACGAATGGGAAGAATCCTCGAGTCGCGCCGCAGGGACGGAGCATATTTTACTATTGAAAGATCAAAGGTACGTTTTCCGCTGGATTCCAGCGGGCGAGTTCGTCATGGGGTCGTCGAATACGGATTGGCGTTTCGATCGCGAGGTTCCCCATCGCGTGAAATTGACGCGGGGGTTTTGGCTTCTTGAAACGCCGACGACGCAGACGTTTTATCGAGAGATCATGGGAGCGAATCCGAGTCGATTCAAAGGGAGCGAATTCGCGGTGGAATCAGTTTCTTGGCGCGAGGCCGTCGAGTTTTGCGAAGCGTTGACGAAGCGTCTTCCCGATGGGTTGAAAGCGACGTTGCCGACGGAAGCGCAGTGGGAATACGCGTGCCGAGCGGGGACGACGACGGAGTGGTTTTTCGGAGACGACTATTACGACACAGAATTCCAAGTAAATTGGTCTAGTGACAAGTGGGCCAATCGGGACGTTTCTCCTCGTAGAACGCCTGTGAAGCGCTTCGACCCCAACGCTTGGGGGCTCTACGATATGCATGGGAACGTTTGGGAATGGCAACTCGATTGGTTCGGGGATTATCCTTCGGAAGACGAGACGGATCCCCGAGGACCCGACGTCGGCTCCCGCCGCGTTTGTCGCGGCGGCTCGTGGCGCGACAGCGTCCGACTTTGCCGTTCCGCCGCGCGGAATTGGCATGCGCCGGACAATCGGTACGATATTCTTGGCTTTCGCGTTTTACTTGTGGCAAACGACAATGATGAACTCAAATCACTGTGACGGCGGCGCGCTTTTATGGGCGGAATCCCCGACGCGTCCGGCGGGCTTTCGGCAGACGCTGACGATCGGCGACGCGGAATACGGCTTTTGTTGGATTCCTGCGGGCGAGTTTGATATGGGATCGCCGGAATCGGAATTGAATCGCGACGACGGCGAGGTTCTTCATCATGTGAAGTTGACGCGCGGATTTTGGTTGCTTGAAACCCCGACGACGCAGGCGTTCTATCATGAGATTATGGGAACGAATCCGAGTTGCAACGAAGGAGACGACCGTCCAGTCGAACGCGTCATTTGGTTCGAGGCGGTTGACTTCCCAAGGGCGTCAAAGCGACGTTGCCGACGGAAGCGCAGTGGGAATACGCTTGCCGAGCCGGGACGAAAACGGCGTTTTGGTTCGGAGACGCCGTGGATTTCAACAGAATGAATTACGACGACCTCATGGGGGAGACGACGTTTGTAAAGAGTTATCCTCCCAATCCTTGGGGACTTTACGATATGCACGGGAACGTCTGTGAATGGCAACTCGATTCGTTCGTCGAGAAGTATTCCGGCGAAAACGAGACGGATCCCCAAGGACCCGTCGACGGCTCCAAACGCGTCTGTCGCGGCGGCAGTTGGTATTTCAACGATTGTGGTTGCCGCTCCGCAAGTCGGTCCGGTCAAAGCGCAAATGAAGTTGACGACACGATCGGATTTCGCGTCCTCCTGAGTTGCGATTGCGTTGATCAAATCCAGCGGACCGAGCCGACGCCCGAATCTTGCGTCGAGCAAAGACCGCAACCGCGGATTTTGCGCGTCGATTTCGGGGAATTAGGGGGATCGGCGGCGTCGGCAAGCAAAAATCAAGACAAAACCGACCTTTCTTTGTGGTCGGAGTCCCCGACGCGTCCGGCGGGCTTTCGTCAGACGCTGACGATCGGCGACGCGGAGTACGGTTTTTGCTGGATTCCTCCGGGCAAGTTCTTCATGGGGGACCCGGAATCGAATTTCGTGTTTGAGGACTACGAACGAGAGACGCTGCGTCGCGTGAAACTAACGCGCGGTTTCTGGTTGCTAGAGACCCCGACGACTCAGAGACTTTATCAGGAGGTTATGGGAACGAACCCGAGTTATTTCAAAGGGGACGATCTTCCCGTAGAAAGAGTCTCTTGGTTCGAGGCGAACGAGTTCTGCGAGACGTTGACAAGGAGTCTCCCGCGAGGCGTGAAAGCGACGCTCCCGACGATGGCGCAGTGGGAATACGCGTGTCGCGCCGGAACGCGAACGTCGTATTGGCATGGGGATTCCGCCGATTCCAGCATGATGAATTACGGGTTAAACGTTGGCAAGACGACGCCCGTGAAACGCTACCCCGCCAACCCTTGGGGACTCTACGACGTCCACGGGAACGTCTGCGAGTGGCAACTCGACTATTACGAATTCAGGTATGAGTCCAAAACTCCGGACTTTGTCGTCGATCCTACGGGACCCGACCCCACCCCTAGGCATATGGCTCGCGGCGGGAACTGGAAAGACGAGCCGAAGTATACGCGTTCGGCGACAACCGAGTGTCACCTGTCTTATTATCGGAGCGACAGCCTCGGCTTCCGCTTCCTCCTAAGTTGCGACGACGACTCCAGCGGGACGGCTCGCCCTTAAGAGGGTCCGGGGGATAACGTTCCTCTCGAGAGTTGAAACGCCTTCTGAACAATGATATAACAGAACGTTGCGGTAGCGCTTTTGGGAACGCGCCGGAGGCGGTTCGCGCGAATTTTAACCAATGACAAACGGAGAATCATACCGACGATGAACGCAAATCCAAACGAGACCCTAATCGAGGGGGGAATCTTTTTTGACAACGGCTACTATGATTTAGCGCTCATGAGGGCGACGACCGTATTGGAGGAGCGCCCGAACGACGAAGCGGCGCTTGAACTTGAAAAACGCTCGGTTGAGCGGCTTTTAATCGAGGCTAAGACCAGTCTTAAGAACGGCGACTACGAATCAGCGCTTAGGAAGACGACGGTTATCCTGAATGCGCGTCCGAACGACGAAGAGGCGCTCGAACTTAAAAGACGCGCCCGAAAAGCGCTCCGTTCCTTTGCGTCGCCCAGAGTCCGCTCGGCGATCGTTCCCGTCGCGGCGACGCTCGCGGTCGCGCTGCTTGTTCTGCTTTCGATACTG
>CAMZHY010000205.1 GCA_947307005.1 uncultured Planctomycetaceae bacterium | reverse complement strand
AGCATGCAACCGCGGCTTCTTCGTACCCATATTTTGTCACGAGTTTATCGTCTCTCTATTTTGTATCTTTGTTTGCTTATTGGGGAACCATTCCGAATAAGAGAAACACGATAATAACCTTTATAATGCTTTCGATACCGGAGCTTATTCTTCTGGTTTCCGGCGAAAGAGGAGAACCGATCAGCGTCATATTGGTCGCAGTTTTCTACATCATGTTCCGTAACAGACTAGGAAACTATGATTTCTACTTTAAAAAATGGACGGTCATCATTGGCTTGATCGCGCTTCCCTTCATCATTTATTTCTTACAGATGATAGCCTATGAGAGGAACCATATAACATATGATAAAGGGGTGTTGGAGGGCGTTCAAGATTTCTTTGAAACACAGGGTAGATCGGTAAAGATCGTATCCAACAGCTACGTTATGCAAGATAGGATAGAAGAGGCGGGCGGTCATCATTTCATTAGCGGCGAGATTCGCAGTTATTTGAAAAACAACATTTTTACGAGACTTGTCGTAGGTAAAAAAGTTACGGAAAGGACGGTGCAAGACGCCTATACGGGCGACAACTTTCTCCGAACGTATGGGTATCTCTATGCTCCTGTGACTTATAACGCCGGCGTAGGAGGCGGATCCACTTATATCGCCGAGGTCTACCATGACGGAGGTTACTTGTATTTAATATTATTCAATATTTTTATCGCATTTTTGCTTAGATACTTAGATACGGTGAAAATAGACTCGGTGGTTCAGTTTACGATCTGCATGGGCGCGTTCAGGTTCATGCCGTTGCTTCCGCGAGAACAAGCGTTACAGTGGCTGACCGGCACGTTTGCGTTCCAGAATTTGTTGTTTTATTTATTCATTTATCTGATTTATGTCAAATCGAAGCAAAAGGAACCCGAGATTGTTTAAGTTATCGTCAGATAAGTGGATCGTAAAACGTTATGAGAATACTGATTATCAGCGTGGGGTATCCGTCGGAGCAAAATAAGGCGAGACTTGTGTTTTTACAGCGTCTCGTGAACAAGTTTGTCGATTTGGGAAACGAATGTACTGTCATTTCGCCTGTTCGTCGTTTTCGGTCTGAAAGTCGATGCAGTAGAAAAGAAATCCACACGACAGAATTAGGCAAGCAAGTTCCGGTATATTTCCCGCAGTATTGGGCAGGGTGGATCGACAAGAAATTTTCATTCGATCCAGTCCGCGAGGCGACCGTGTGCGGATTTGTCGCCGCCGTCGAGAGAATTATTGAGGAGAACGACGTTCAATTTGATTGCGTATACGCGCACTTTACCGGATTGGCGGCCATGTGCGCGGCTCGCATCGCTAAAAAATACGGAAAGCCCGCGTTTGCCGCCGCCGGCGAGAGTCGGTTTACCAGTCTGACCGGTTTCAATCGCCCGGAGACGGTCGTCGCCCTCAATCAATTAAATGGAATTATTTCCGTTTCTTCCCATAATAAAAGGACGCTCGTCGACGCCGGCGTCTTGGACGACAAACGCATCGTTGTTCTTCCCAACGGCGCGGATGAAAGTAAATTCTTTCCAAGGGATAAGCTTGACGCGAGAAAAGAGTTTGGAATCCCGAACGACGCTTTTGTCGTCGCTTTTGTCGGTCATTTCATCGAGCGTAAAGGGCCGTTGCGACTGACGGCCGCCGCAGAAGGAACCGACGTCAAATTGATTTTTGCCGGCAAAGGCGAGCAGAAACCAACCGGTTCCAATATTCTCTACTGCGACGTCGTGGCGCCTGAAAAGACGCCCGTTTTTCTAAGCGCCGCCGACGCGTTTGCGCTGCCGACGCAAAACGAGGGGTGTTGCAACGCGATCGTCGAAGCGCTTTGCTGCGGAATACCCGTCGTCTCCTCAGACAGACCGTTTAACTACGACGTATTGGACGCCACGTGTTCTCTTCTGATAGATCCAGACGACGTGGGGCAATTGCGCGAAGCCATTCTTACGCTGAAAAACAATCCCGACGTCTATCGACGTCTTCAAGAAGGGGCGAGGCAAAAAGGGAGAAACTTGTCGTTGGAACAGCGCGCCGTCTCGATTCTTTCGTGGATGACGTCTCGTATGTAAAATAAAGAGTAAGAGTAATAAATCGCGGTAATAGAATAGTTGGTCGAATCGTCATAGAAAAAAGGATACGGCGCATGAAAATCGGGATACTGACGCATTATAACGTTTCGAGCCATGGCGCGTTGCTTCAAATGTATGCGTTGAAGAAGACTCTGGAAGATTTAGGACATGACGTTTGTATTCTTAGTTACAACCGTAATCTTGACTTTATCGATGAAAAGACCAGAAAACGCTTCAGCGCTAGTTTTAAAAATCTCAAGTACTATTTAACGGATTACATAAAAACAAACGGCGTCGGCGCGTTGCCCTTTCAATATAAAAAACAGCGCGTTTTAGCCGGATTTAGGGAGGGGAATTTTAGAATTATTCCCTATACCGACTCATGCGATTTAGACTGCGTTGTCATTGGCGCCGACGAGGTCTTTAGCTTGGAAAACGGCGTCAATATTATGATGTACGGTCATTGTTTGACGTCCAAACGCGTCATAACTTACGCGCCAAGTTTTGGACAAACGGACCTTGCTCGCATCAAACGCTTTGGGTGCGAATCGATTATCTCCTCCGGTTTAGAACGAATTGACAGTTTGTCTGTGAGAGACGAAGGCTCGCAAAGCGTGATTAATACTCTCTCGAAAAAAAATCCTCCGATCGTTTGCGACCCCGCTCTTTTGTACGACTTCGGCGCCAAGCCAAACGAGCGGAAAAACTATATCGTCGTGTATTCTTACCAATCGAACTTCAAATCCCCCGAACGGATTAAAGCCATTCAAGAATATGCGAAAAAGGAAAATTGCGAGCTATGGTCGGTGGGCGTGTATTTCAAATGGTGCAAGAAAAAAATCAATTGCGACCCGCTTCAGATGATCGATATTTTCAGAAACGCTAAAGCGATTATCACGGACACGTATCACGGAACGATAACGTCCTTTATCGCAAGGACTCCCGTCGCCGTCTATGTTCGGGATAACAACAGCGTTAAGTTGGACTATCTTCTTCAGTCCATCGGATTGGAAGATCGTAAAGTAAAAAAAGACAGACCGTTAGACGCCGTTCTTTCAGTTGACGAATCTTTTGAAACCGTTGAAGCGAAAGTTCGGAATCTGAGGGCGCAAAGCAGGGCGTATTTAGAACAGGCGCTGATAGGATAGGCTTGAGAGAATGAACGCATATCTGAAAACGCAAGACAAGACGCGTTGTTGCGGCTGCAAAGCGTGCGCCGCCGTCTGCCCGACAAAGAGCGTTTCCTTTGTCGAGGATTCGCTAGGTTTTTTTTATCCGCAGATTGACCAAGCGACCTGCTTGCGTTGTGGAAGATGCGAATCTGTCTGTCAGTATCATAAACAACCTGAAGTTCATCCCGCGATAGAAACCTTCGCCGCCAAAACGCGAGACGCCGACGTTATTCAAAACAGTTCTTCCGGCGGCGTTTTTACAGAGTTAGCCAAAGAGACGCTTTCTCGAAAAGGCGTCGTTTACGGCGCGGCGTTTGATTCGTCGCTTCGCGTCGCGCATATTCGCGTAACGACCGAGACCGAACTGGTCGCGCTACAGAAGTCTAAATATGTCCAAAGCGATACGGGCGGCGTGTATGAGCAAGTCAAACAGGATATAGATCAGGGGAAGCTCGTCCTGTTCTCCGGGACGCCCTGTCAGGTCGCGGCGCTGCGATCCTTTATGAGAAAACCGTCCGACTCGCTTATCTGCGTCGACGTCGCCTGCCATGGCGCGCCTAGCCCGACAGACTTCGAGCGATGTAAGCGTTCTATAGAAAATAAATACAAAGGGAAACTGATTCGCTTCGATTTTAGGACGAAAGCTCGAGGCTGGACGCATATGTGCTCCTTTGCGACGGAGAACGACGCCGGGAAGCAAAGCGTCCATTTTGTTAAACCTTATCAGCTACCGTATTACTATTTCTTTTTACACGGTTATAATTTCAGGGACAGTTGTTACGCCTGTCCTTACGCGTCGTTAAACAGAGTCGGCGACATAACGTTAGCGGACTGTTGGAACGTGGAGTCCCTCAAGATCGATTTTGAGACAAAGAACGGAACGTCCCTCGTATTGGCGAATACGGAGTTGGGGCGTCGCTTGTTGGATTCCGTTTCATCGCGACTTGAAAAAAAGCGCGTCGACAATGAGTTTGCGGCTTTGAGCAATCAACCGTTCCGCGCGCCCTGTAAGAAGCCCGAAAGGCGGGAAGCGGCGCTGCAAGACGTCGTAAAAAACGGGTATCGCCCAGACGGCAACTATCTTTCTACCAAGGAATTGCTGATAGAAAGGATAAAAGGGGCGATTCCGCTTGGAGTCAAGAAGAGTCTGCGAGCGTTCCTTGCTAGAAACAAGAAGGCGTAGAAATGGAAGGAAATATGAAGAAGTTGCTTTACGTGTCTTTTGGAAACGCCAATCTGCCGGGCAGAGGCGTGTCTAAGAAGATTGACGGTCAGATAGAGGCGTTTAAAAAGCAAGGTTTTGATTGTTCCTTTCTTTCTGGGTATTACGCAGACATTGTATAACGTTCTAACGACGGCAAGGAGCAGATTCTCCGCGGCGAGCGCGGCGGCGTTAGGTATAAAGTCTGTAGTTGGTGCGTTCGACACGCCGATCAGATCGGGTATGTTTATATTCGGTTCCAATTTTTCGACCCCATGGTCTATCGGGCGCTTAAAGCGTTCAAGCGTCATGGCGCGTCTATCGTTATGGAGATTCCCACGTTTCCTTATGAGGACGAACTTAAAATTCAAGGTTTGAAGGGCAAGCCGAAGCTGCTAGTTGATCGCTGCTATCGTAAAAAGTGCGCGGCGCTGATCGATCGGTTTGTTTGTCCTCTTTTCGACAAGCCAATCTTGGGAACGCCGACGATACGCATCCGAAACGGGATCGACATGACCAACGTAACGGCGCGAACGCCGAGTCTTGATCCTGAGCGAATTCGATTGCTTGCGGTCGCGTCGATGTCGAGGTGGCATGGTTTTGAGAGATTGATTGAAGGGCTGCGTCGTTATTACTCAGACGTCGACGGACAGAAGCGAGAGATCGTCTTCAACGTTGTCGGCGAAGGGGTTGAACTTGAAAAATACAAGGAATTAACGAAGTCCTACGGTTTAGAAAACAGAGTAATCTTTTGGGGCAGGCGATTCGGCGACGATTTGGAAAGGGCGTATAACGAATCGGATATCGGTATTTCCTCCTTGGGAATGCATCGTTTAAACACGGAGATTTCCAATCCGCTGAAGACCGTCGAATACTTGGCGAAAGGAGCGCCCGTCGTGTGCGAGGATGGAGAGGCGTCAATTCCGAGCGATAGTCCATATCGGCTCACGGTCCCATTTGACGATTCTCCGATCCAAATTGAAGATATTATTCGTTTCTACGATAGAGTTTATCATGAAAGAGACGCCGAGCGGGTCGCGAAAGAGATTCGAAAGTTCTGTGAAGAAACCTGCAGCATGGACAGCGCGATGAAACCTGTCGTCGATTTTTTTCAGTCAAAATAGAATTGAAAGGAGCAATCAATAAATGATCAACGTCATCGGACTCGGATACATCGGACTTCCCACCGCGCTCATGATGGCCGCCCACGGCGTGGAAGTCGTCGGCACGGACTATAATAAGGAACTCGTCGCGACGCTGAACGCAGGCAAGACGACGTTCAAAGAGGACGGTCTCGACGAACTGTTCCAAGACGCCTTGAAGGCCGGCGTTAAGTTCACGACGGAGTATCAGGTTACGGACGTCTATATCGTGTCTGTTCCGACTCCCTACGATAAGTTCAGCAAGAAAGTCGACGCTTGTTACGTGGTGGCGGCGGTTAAGGAGATTCTCAAGGTCGCTCCCAAAGGCGCGACTATTGTTATCGAATCGACGGTCTCGCCCGGCACCATCGAGAAGCATGTCCGTCCGCAGATTGAGGCCGCCGGTTTTAAGATTGGCGAAGACGTCAACCTTGTCCACGCGCCCGAACGCATTATCCCCGGGAACATGGTCTATGAACTGTTACATAACAACCGCACCATCGGCGCCGACGATAGGGCGGTTGGCGAGAAGGTGAAGGAACTGTACGCTTCCTTCTGTCAAGGCGAGATCGTCGTCACCGATATTAAGACGGCTGAAATGACGAAGGTTGTCGAGAATACGTTTCGCGCCGTCAACATCGCCTTCGCCAACGAGTTGGCGAAGATTTGCCGTCACGACAATATGGACGTTTACGAGATCATCAAGATCTGCAATATGCACCCCCGCGTCAACATCCTTCAGCCCGGTCCCGGCGTGGGCGGACATTGCATCTCCGTCGACCCGTGGTTCCTCGTCGGCGATTATCCGTCTCTCGCCAAGGTCATCGACGAGTCGATGAAGACCAACGACGGCATGCCTGATTTCGTCCTGAATCGCATCTATGAGATCATGAAGGAGAAAGGTATGACCGATATTACCCGCGTCGGTCTTTACGGACTCGCCTATAAAGAGAATGTGGACGACATTCGCGAGTCCCCGACTCTGCAACTCCTTGAATCTCAAGAGCGTCATCTTGCGACGGGGCTCAAGGTTTACGACCCCTTTGTCGTTAAGGACGTCGTCGCCAATCAGTATCACGATTTGGACTCCTTCCTCGCGGCGGTTGACTTTGTGGTTATCATGGTCAAGCATAACGAGATCAAAGAGAACATGGATAAGCTGGCGGGAAAGGTTGTGCTCGAT
>CAMZHY010000204.1 GCA_947307005.1 uncultured Planctomycetaceae bacterium | reverse complement strand
CCTTTCGCGGAGCGTCTCGACGGCGGCGGCGTCCGAGTCGACGGGGACGCGGGCGAGCAGGGTTTGAAGGTCGGCGAGGCGCGTCTTGTAGAAGAACGTCGTTTCGTCGCGGGGAACGTCGAGGAGCGTTTCGTCGTAAGAGAAACTGGTTCCGTCGACGGGGATTGTCGCGATTTTCGGCGGGTAGACGGTTTGAAAGAGCTTGTCGTTGAGACGTCGACTGACGCGATAGAACCCGCGACGCATCGCGATCTTCGCCTTATTTCCCAACTCTCGATCATATCGCGCGATCGGACCGACGAATTCCGCGACGCGCTGATGAACGGGCTCGCCGTAGACGTCGCGGTCTTCCATGGCGAGCGTTTCGAGTTCGGGGACGAGACCTTCCAACTTCGCGTCGTCCTTTTTCTCGATCGCCTCGGCGATTTCCGCCTGAATTTGATACGCCCGCGCGAAGAACGCAAGGTTCGCGGCGTTTGCCTCCGGCTCGTCATGCCAGTCTTGCCATTTCGGGGCTTTCCAGCTCTTCCAGTCGATTTCCTCGATTTCCTTTCGAAGCGCGGTCAGTCCGACGACGTCCCCTTTGTCCAAAAGGAACCGGGAGTATTCGCGCTGCGCTTGAAAGCGCCGCCAGTAGGGCGCGTCGGCGCAGAACAGCAGCAGACGGTTCGCGGTCGCCAGCCGCTCCTCGTGCTTTTGACGCGACGCGGAGCCGATGACGCCGATCTTCGACCGTTTATCTATCTTCTCTACCAGTCGCGAATAGAAGACGGAGCCGCGACCTTCGGGAATCGGAGCGCCGACGAGTTCGACCAGATCGGCGCCGATTGAGGCGCGCCAGAAATCGAAGGCGGCGACGGTCGTCGAACCTTGCGCTCCGTAGTTCGGAGAAAGCATGGCGGCGAAGGAAAGCGCGCCCGCTAACGCGAGCGTCCCGAAAACGTAATAGGCGATAGTCTTTCTCATGGCTTTTCGAAGGTTCTCAAAATTGCGCTAGATAGTCGTTTGGGGACGTCGTCGTCGCGACGGGCGGCGTTGAAACCGTTTCTGTCGCGGCTACTGCGGGAGTCGGGCGCGTCGACGGCGCGTTTTGCGCGTTTAGCCCTGGGAGGAAGACTTGGAAACTGAAAGCGAAGAACGCGAGCGCGAGGAGCGCGACCGCGAGCGTCGCCGGCGGGATTGCGAGGAGCAGGCGCGATTTCTTTTCTCTGAGACTCCTCGCGACGACGGGAATCGACCCGAACGCGAAGAGCGCGCCGAGGCCGTAAAAGAACGCTTTCGCTTCCAGCGTCGCGAGATCGTTGAAGAACGCTGTGGCGACGAGCGCGAGCGCGATGAGAATCGCCGTTCTTGCGGCGGAGACGAGCCGTCCGCCCGGCGCCGCCGCGCTCCAAAGCGCCGCGCCTAGGGAGAACGTCGCGAGCGGAACCGCAAAGGTCAGAAAACTGCGCAGAGGTTTGACGTCGAAGAGCCAGGTCAAGAAACTCTCTTGGGTTCCGCTTACCGGATAGTCGAATATCTCGCCGCGAATGCGGTCGTTTAACTCGAAGTCAAAGTAGAGCGCGAGGAGAAGACCGACGACGACGATTCCCGCCGCGACGAGCGCGTTGGCGAGCCAGTATCGCCACAGCCCGACGCCAAAGCGCGACTTGAGCGGCGCGTCTCGGCGTTTCGCGTCGCGAAAGAGCCCGGAAGCGAACGAAACAAAATAAACGGCGTAGATCGCGCCGAAAAATGATCCCGCGATCTTTCCGAACAGTTCGTAATTCGTCCCCGTCGAAATGAGAAGCGCGGCGAGGAAAACGAGGATCGTTAGCTCGAAGAGGATAGACGCGGGGGAGCGGAAGAGGAGCGCCGACTCTCTGAGAACGTGCGCGACGATCGCAGGGAACGACCAAGGTTTGACGCGTTTCGCGGCGCGGCGTTTGAAGTCGTCGAGGGCTGCGCGGGAGACGGCGAGCGCCGCGTCGCTTCGATTCGCGTCGTCGCCAAAGGGGCGCCGAGCGGAGTCGTCGCGGTATCCGAATCGATTCCGCCCCGGCGCGAACGCGAGCGCGACGAGTCCGAGAACAAGACAGAATCCTAAGACAAGCCGCAGAAGCGACAAGTCGCTCGCGTCTCCGGCGCCGCCCCAAACGCCTTGACAAATTCCGGTCGCGATCAGACCGCTCGCCAGCGCGCAAACGACGGTTAGGAAAATCGCCGTCGTTTGCCGCTCGACGCGCCCGGTCCAAAAAGCGCCCCAGCAGAACGCGACGAGGAGCCCGGAACCGCGAAGGAACGTCGAGAGATCGCGCCCGAAGTCCGTCCGAAAATAGGAGAGGAGCGTTGTTGAAGTTTCGCGTCCGCCGAACCTGTCGACGCAGAGCGCGACGCCGAAGAGGATCGCGGCGAGGAGCGCCGTCGACGCGAAGACGTAGCAGAATTTCGCGACCGCGGCGATTCGCCAGTCGGGCGCGATTCTGCGGAGCGTCTCCAGACTTCCGGTTTCGCGTTCTCGCGCGAACGCCGTCGCGGACAAAATCGTCGCGTTGAGCCACAGCGCGACGATCCCCGCCGTTAGGAAAGGTTGGAGCCGAAGAAAACCGACGCTCGAGGTCGAATACGAGTCGAAAAAGGAGGTCGCCGCGACGTAATAAAACGCGCCGACGATCAGGAAGATCAGCGTCTCTAAACGCGTCTCAAGATATTCTTTGTAAAAGATGGCGCCGAACTGTTTCATCGCCGGACTCCTGCTTCGCGTTTGATCAAAAAAGAAACGCCGCCATGCGCGGTTTTATTCCGAACTTTTGACGGCGTCTTTGGATTCGACGAAGGCGCTTCGGGAGCAAATTTTAACTAACGCGCAACTTTTTTCTTTGTTGTCTCAGATTTTTTCGTTGCTCTCTGAGGAACGCCTGCCGCTCGCGACCGCTTTGCGGCGTTTCGATTTGGATCGGATTCTTTTTGACGACTTTATCGAGCGTGGATTCGAAAATGTCCCTCATCTCGTCGGGAGAAAGCCCCCCGTACGTTCCGTTGTTGAGAACCTCGACGAGTTTCTTTTCGAAAAGTCCGCGACGGTAACGCTCGCACAGACGCTTGGCGCCGATCGCGACGCTGAACCCCATTCCGCGAACGGTTACGATCACCCCTTCCATTCGGAGGTCGCGATACGCCTTGACGACGGTCTGATGGTTAATCGCCGCCGCCCTCGAGATATCCCTGACGGACGGAATGAGCTTTCCTTCCGGGAATTCCCCCGTCGCGATGGCGAGTTTCGTCTTCTGTTCGATCTGCTCGAAAAGAGGTATGGAACTGTTGAAATCGAGTTTGTACATCTACGTTATCCCCTTAAACTGTTTAACGCGACAAGTATGACAGTCGCACCGAACAGTATGAGGCGTCGACCCGCCGACGTCAACCGTTAAAAGGCGCCGATTCCCGAAAAAATCGAAAAACTATTCTTTATCTTTGTCGTCTGTTCGCTCTTTAATGGAATATTCTCTTGTTCTTCGGTTGTTCTGCGCGACGATGAGCTCGGCGATGAAGCCGATCGAGAGAATCTGCGCGCCGAAGAGAAGGAGCGCCGCCGAATAGACGACCGCGGGACGCCCGGAAAGCGCGTAGTTCGCCAGCCCGAGGAACGGGATTCGCGCCAAGACCCAGCGCGTCGCGAGCCACAGGAGCGTGAGCGCGCCGACCCCGAAGGAACACAGTCCGACCGTTCCGAGAAAATGCTGCGGACGCGTTCCGTAACTCGTCACGAACTTGACCGACAGCAAGTCGAGAAACCCCTTGATGAAGCGCGTGAACCCGTATTTGGAATGTCCGAACTTCCGCGCGCGATGGTTGACGACCTTCTCGCCGACTTTCCAGCCCCTAGCGCCCGCGAGCGCGGGAATAAAGCGGTGCAACTCGCCGTAAAGGGAGATTTCGTCGAAAATTTCGCGACGGTAGCACTTCATGCCGCAGTTGTGGTCGTGGAGCTTGACGCCGGTCAGATTGCTGACCATCTTGTTGAAGATATGACTGGGGATGACCTTATGCCATGGGTCGTGTCGGGTCTGTTTCCAGCCGCTGACGCAGTCGAAACCTTCGTCCATAAGGCGGAGGAAGTCGGGAATCTCATGCGGATCGTCTTGAAGGTCGGCGTCCATCGTCATCACGATCGGCTTTGTCGCGGCGTGAAGCCCGACGTCGAGCGCCGCCGCTTTGCCGAAGTTGCGCCTGAACCGAATTCCTCGGACGCACGGATCCTTCTGCGCCAGTTCCGCGACGATCGACCAGCTGGCGTCGGTCGAACCGTCGTCGATGAAAATCAACTCTAAGTTTGCGTCGAGCGATCGAACGACCTCGTCGATTTCTCCGTAGAGCGCGCGGAGACTCTCTTCTTCGTTGAAAACGGGAACGACAACGGACAGCTCTGTCATGGTCTTCTCCAGTGGGGAACGGCGTAAACGAATCTACGATTGGGCGAGATTTGCCTCCCGCGTTACAAAATTGTATAATCGAACGGGCGCTTTGAAAAGAACCCGGCGCCGTTACAACTTTTGCATCAAGGAGCGAACCCCGTGAATAACCTGTTAAAATCGACGCTTCTTTGCGTCGCCTTTGGATTGATTCTGTCCTTCGTCGGAACGTCGCGAGCCGCCGAATATTACGTTGATTCCCTTCGCGGCGACGACGCGAACGCCGGAACGACGCCCGAAACCGCGTGGAAATCGCTCGAGCGCGTCGACGCGGCGGCGCTCGAGCCGGGCGACTCCGTCCTTTTCCGACGCGGGCGCGTTTGGCGCGGGACGCTGCGAACGAAGTCCGGCGAAAAAGGACGCCCCGTCCGCTACGGCGCGTACGGAAAGGGCGTAAAGCCGAGAATCCTCAGTTCCGCCGACTTAAGCGATCCGAAACTCTGGACCCGCGTCGGCGACGGTCTCTGGGCGACGCTCGAGAATAAGCTCCGCGATGCGAAGAATCCCGCGCCGGAAACGGCGGAATTCGCCTCGGGGGATTGGTTTGTCTACACGGAAGACGACGCCGAGGGCGAGGCGTCGCGCGAGGTCTTCCCGGAACTTGACGACGCCGAAGGTTGGCGCGTTTCCTGCGTCGCCTCGGGCTCCCACGGATCCTTTTTCCAGTTCACGACGCAAGGGTTTCCCGTTCGTAGCTCCCGTTACGTCGCGCTACGATTCCGCGCGCGTTCCTCCAAGCCCTTTACGATCCCGGCGACCGCGCCCTCGCTTTTCATGAGCGACGCGCCGTGGTCGAGTTACGGAGACACGGTCTCTTCCGACCTTGAGATAACGAACGAATGGCGCGAGTTTGACGCCGTGTTCCACACGAACGTCGACGCGGAGGACGGGCGCGTGACTTTCTTCCTCGGGGGCGCGATTCCCGACGGCGCGACCTTCGACTTCGTCGTCGAGGGCGCTCGGGAACTGACGTCCGCCTCCGTCGAACTTGGAAAGGACGTCGGCAACCTTGTCTTTACGGAGCCGGGCGCGGTCAAACCGTCGGACGACCCCGCGACAAAGCGGTTCGCGCCGACCTACGACCGTCGCGAATACTGCGGTTTCAAAAAATGGACGCTCGACGATCTCGAAGAAAACGGCGACTTCTGGTACGATATCGCTTCGCGCCGCGTTTTTCTCAAGTCCGACGCGAACCCCGGCAAGAAATACGCGTCGATCGAGGCCGTTTTGCGTCCGCACTGCTGCGAGATTGTTGGAAACGACGTCGTCGTTGAGAATCTCGCGCTGACGCATACCGGCGCGCATGGAGTTTCCGTCGACGACGCGGAGCGCGTCGTGGTTCGCGACTGCGATTTCGACTGGATCGGCGGCGGCGACCTTTACGGGGGCGGCGGCGAGGGCAAACGCGTTCGCTTTGGCAACGGGGTGCAATTCTGGAACAAATCGATCGACTGTCGTGTCGAACGGTGCAAATTCTCGCGGGTTTACGACACGGCGACAACGGCGCAAGGACCGGATAGGTCCGTTTCACGCAACCTTGCGATCCGCGACTGCGTCATGTATCGCTGCGAGCAGGCGTTTGAAATCTGGTTTTCGGACGAGGAGACGATCCTTGAAGGGTGCGTCTTCGAGCGTAACCTGTGCGTCGACTGCGGGCGCGACTGGAGCCACGTTCAGCGTCCGGATAAAATCGCGACGCCGATTCTCGGCTACGGGCTGACGTGCGCTAAGGTCGACGTGACGATTCGCGAAAACGTCTTCTGCGACTCCTCCGAATACTTCATTAAACTCTGGCACGACCGCGTCGGGGAGTATCGTATCGACAACAACGTCTACTGGGTCTGGAAAGATCGGGAGCATTTTCAGGGCGACAAGTATTTCGGATTCGACGCGTCGCACGGCAAACCGCTCATGACGTGGGACGAATACCGCTCCGAAACGGGTCAAGACGCCCATTCCCGCTGGCTTGAACCGAAATTCCGCGATTACGAGAAAGACGACTTCGAACTCCTCAACCGCGACGAACTCGGCGCGGGCCCGTCCCCGCGAAGAAAGTAACGCGAGCTTTTTAGCGACGTCGACGGCGGAGGTCGTCGGCGCACTTAAAAGAAAACGGGACGTTCCGAAGCGTTCGGAGCGTCCCGTTTGTCGTTATAGGGCGTTTAACGCGTTATTTCGCCGCGTCGAGGCGGAAGACTCGGACGTCTTGCGCCTCGATCTTGCCCTTAAGAATCCAGATGGACGCGGCTCCGTCGAACCGCTGTTCCGACAGCTCTTCAAAGATTTCGGCGCTTGATTTTTGAAGCGCGGCGACGAGTTCGGGCGCGAGCGTTATCGCGTAGTCTTTCGTCTCGTCGG
>CAMZHY010000203.1 GCA_947307005.1 uncultured Planctomycetaceae bacterium | reverse complement strand
ATAGGTTTCCTATTCAAAGACGCGTCGTAGCGCTTTTAGAAAAAAATGCAATATCTAGCGTAAAAATCACATTATTTTCCGTTAAATACAGTCGATTTTAACGTCGTTTTCTCAATTAGACGAAACGCGTCCTAATCTTAAACGGCAATTTAGCCCAAACGCGACGCGTTGGAAGGCGTCGCGCGCGCCCAAAACGCGGGCGGCTCGAACCCCTTTCGGAAGTTCGAACCGCCTTTCGTCATTCTTCGAGCGTAGGAACGGTCGATCGTTCTAGCCAAGCGCGCGGATCATTCTTCCGCGCCCGCGCCGCCGATATACTTCGGCGACACGTCTTCCCCGGCGTCGTTCCAGTTCGCCTTGAGCCCGACGTCTTTGAGCGAAATTCCCGTAACTTCGGTCAGCCATTTCTTCAACGCTTTGCGGTTCGTATAGAAGAATTCGGTCGGCGTCTTCATCAAGTCGCCGCCGGTCGCGCCGAGCGTCTTGAGGTCGGGCGTCTCCGTTCGTCGCGTGTTGCCGACAAAGACGTCGACCGCGTCGCCGGAGCGGTTGAACTTGCCGCAGTTAATCGCTTGATTGTTAAAAACGTAGTTACGGTCGTAGTGGTCGAAAATCTCGTCGAAGAACGGGTACGTCTTCTTGTAGAGGGCGGAATCGACATGCTCGGAAAACTGTTCTTTGACGAACCTTTCGTAACGGTCGCCGCCCCAAACGGTAAAGCTCAGCGCTTGGAGACAGTCGACAAACGCGTTGTCTTTGATGAGATTGTCCTTGCCGCCGTGAATCTGGATTCCGCCGAACGCGCCCCCCGAGGAACGGTAGAAGACGTTGTCCGTCATCACCACGCCGGAAATCGAGTCGTCGAGTCGGATTCCCGCCTGTCCGCAGAGCGCGAACGCCGACCCGATATGACGCCAGAGATTGCGTTCGATCACGATTCCGCGATAGCTCGGATCGCAGTAGATATCGATTCCCGACTGATCGCTGTACTCGTAAACGACCGAATGAATTTCGTTTCGCGCGATATACATATCCTGACCGTCGGTTCTCAGCGCGTGGTGCGGAGAGTCGCAGAACAGGTTGTTCGTCACGGCGACGCCGCAGCCGTACGCGCTGACCGCCGGCGCGTAGACGCGGTCGATCCGGCTAAAGTCGCTCACGTAGTTGTTGTGAATCAGATGCCGACATGGTTTGAGCGTTTCCGGGTCGCCGCCGCTCGTTCTCACGCCGCACGCGCCAAGGCTTCGGAGCCGAGAACTCACGACGCCGCAGAATTCGCCGCCGTTCATGACGACGCCGTTGCCCCCCATCTGTTCGATCACGCAGTCGGAGAGATAGCAGCGCTTGCAATCTTTCATCGTCACGGCGGTCTCGCGACCTCCCGACATGGTCAGATTCGAAATCACGACGTCGGAAACGCCTTCAAGCTCGATGAAGCGCCCTTCGTAGACGTCGTACTCCGCGTTTGCCGCGTTGACCGCCTCGGCGGTCTCAAACCCTTCCGGAGGATAGAAATAAAGGATTCCCGTCGCGCGGTCGACGTAATACTCGCCCGGCGCGTCGAGTTCTTCGAGAACGTTGACGAAATAATAGTCGAATCGCCCCGAGCCGTTCTTATAATCAAAGGTCAACGTTTTCGCGGCGCGATCAATCTTTAAGACGCGACGGAAGTCCGCGGCCCATTCCCATTCGAAGAGTCCAAACGCCCAAATGTCGTCGTCCCCGTCGAGTTTCCAGCCGTCGACGCGATCGAAGTCGTATCGGAACGTGGAAGAATCGTCGGAAACGCCTTCGGGCTTGTCCGCCTTTTCGCCGAATTTGAGCGTTTCGTCTCCGTCGTTGGGCCATCGCGCGAGCGTCTGCGCTTTGCCGTTAAACGTAAAGGTCGGAATCGGTTTGACGGCGTCGCCGCCTCCTCCGTAGCCGCGATTCTTAAGCGTTCCGAGATCGTCGACGCCCGCCGCCTTGAGATTCGCGGCAAAGACCTTGTTTCGCGCCTCTTCCGGAATCCGTTCGAGCGCGGCGGCGACGTTCGAGTCCGACTCGGCGAACTCTTCAAGCGTCGCGAAATTATCGATCTGGCGCGAACCGACGATTTTCACCGCGCCCTTTTCCAATCCGCGAACGATGACATTCGACGCGTTTTCAAGGCGCGCCGGCCCCGTCGCGTAATAGGTTCCCGCTTTCATCTCGATCGCCGTCTTGCCGACGGCGTTTTTCTCGGCGTCTTTAAACGCGCGAGCCAGCGTCGCGTAAGGCGCCGTATCCGTGCCGTTTCCCGTCTTGTCGGAACCGTCGGGCGCCACGACGACGCGACGAATATTCCGCTCGTTGCGCGACGTCGTGGTCAGCTCGTAGTAGATTCCCAGCGCGTCGCGCTCGATAAGACCGACTCGCCCCGCCGACGTCTCCAGTTTTCCAATCTTCGCGTAAACAGCCGCCTCGCGAGGAAAGCTCGTCGTCAGCGCTTTGAGCGCGTCGGACGCGCGCGTCTCGTTCTGACCGAATTTCTCGATCAGCGTTCTGCCCTTGGCGCGAAACGCCTGCGTTCTCGCCGCGTCGAAACTCGACGAAGACATGAATTTTCTAACGATCGTCGCATTGCTCGCCGAAACCTCGCGCAAACGCGTCAGTTTTTCAACGAGTCCTATGTAGTTTTCAAGCTCCTTCTTAGAGACGGGCGCGTCGCCGTTCTCGTCCGACTTCGGTTCGGCGAGCGCGGCCTCGGCGTCGTGGAGGACGATTTCGGCGTACTCGTTGTAGTCGACCGGATTGAGATTACGGTCGACGGTGAAATCGCGACTCGACAAGTTGGCGACAAGATCGGCCCGGAGCCGCTCTCTAATCTGCGGCGGCAGATCGAGCGCGAGCGCGGAACGCAGCGTTTCGGGCTTGACGTCGAGGTTGACCGACGCGTTTGAAAACGATTCGACGTCGCGGAGCGCGTCGACCGCAAGGCGCTCCTGCGCGGGGCGTTCTTCTTGACGGCTGGCGATTTCGTCGGCGTCGAGCGCGCGGGTCCACGTTTCCGCTTTATCGACAAACATGCGCGCCGAGCCGATTCCCGAAGCGCCGAATCCGACGTTAAGCGGCTGGTCGTTCGTCGTAAGCTCTCCGTCGAACATCGCGGCGCCCGCCTGTTCGCCATCCACGTAGAGGCGCATCTCCTTCGTCGCGCCGTTGAAGGTCGCGACGACGTCGCGCATAACGCCGGGGAGGTATCCGCGCTCCGACGTCGCGGAAGGATGGGCGTCCTTCGCGCCGATCTGGAACGCGAACCGCGAGTCGTCCCATGAGAAGATAACGCGCGCGCCGTCGTTCCAACCGTTGCCGACGTTCCACAGCATCGCCTTGCCGTCGCCGTTGCCGGTCTCGCCTCCCGGCTCGACGAGTTTGGCGCGAATCGCGACGGTAAAGGAGCCGGAAGACGCGTCGAACGGCCCGTCCGACTTAACGGAATCGTCGATTAGCTCGCGATCGACCGTCAGCGTCGAATCTTGGGCGCCGACGCGATCGACGGCGGCGAAAAGGATGAGAAACGCGGCGAAGATCGCCGTCAAAGCGCGATATGAAAGTCTCATAAAATCGATCCCCCTAAAAAAAACGCCTCGCGAGGATTCGTCCGACTCGGAACGATCGTCGGCTTAATTCTATGCTTTTCACGAGCGGGGAGCAACAATAAGAAAGGGGTCGAAAGCGCTTTTTTGAAAAAACTTTTCGGGATATTCCTTTACAACGGGTTAAACGGCGGGCCGCCCCTTGCGCGGTTGCAAACGAACGTTATAATACCCAAAATTTTTGTTTTTCATCCGCCGCGAGACGACGACGTCTCCGGCTTAACGTTATCGAAGGACAAAAAAGTCGCTTTACACCTGTGGAATCGATCGGTCCGCTTGAAGACGAGGCTAGTCGATTTCCTACGCCGAAAGGTTTGTTGTTATGACGATTATGAGCAAAGAGGAAAAGCAGGCGCTCATCGCCGAGTATCGCCGCAGCGATTCCGACGTCGGATCCCCTGAAGTCCAGGTCGCGATTCTGACCACCAAGATCAACGCGCTGACCGAACACATGAAGAAGAACAAGCGCGATTTTTCGACGCGTCGCGGTCTTCTTCAGATGGTCAGCCGCCGTCGAAGACTCCTCGACTATCTCGCGAGCAAGGATCAGTCTCGCTACGTCGAACTCATCAAGCGCCTCGGTCTTCGTCGGTGAAATCCGCTCTGCGCGTCGCCCGTCTCGGCTTCAACACAAGCCCCCAACGCGGCGACGCCTTTTCTTTTCGGACGAAACGCCGCGTCCGACGTCGCGTTTCGTCCCCTGAGTTTGCAAATCGTTCCTATGGGCGTCGTTCGGCGCCGTCCTGAAAAGGACTTTTACGCATGGCGATCGCGAGCGCTTTGTCGACGGTCGTCGTTTTTTGAAGAATGTAGTTTAGAAATCTTACCGCGCGACGGAGCGAGCTATTCATTCCCCTCGGCTCCCGGTAATAGTCATTAAAACAATTCGTTTGCGAGTCGTTTCGCGCGGTTATGTCTCGCCGCGTTTTGAGACCGCGCGGTCTCGACGCGAAGTCTCGCCGACGGACGAAGCAGGTTCCGCCGGTCTTATCGTTATGAAAGGTTTGGTATTTTGAAAGTTAGAGTTGAGAAAAAAATTGGAAACGGTCTTCTGTGGATTGAAACTGGCGAGCTTGCCAAGCAGGCGCACGGAAGTTGTTTGATCGGATACAACGACAACGTGGTTCTTTGCGCGACGACGACCGCCCCGAGCAAGCCGGGCGCAGACTTCTTCCCGCTCACCTGCGATTATCGAGAACGCGTCTCCGCCGCCGGAAAATTCCCCGGTGGTTTTCTTAAGCGCGAAGGTCGTCCCGGACTGAAGGAAATTCTGACCTCCCGCCTCATCGACCGTCCGATCCGTCCCCTCTTCCCCGACGGATTCTACAACGACGTTCAAGTCTTCGCCAACGTCCTCGCCTGCGATCAGCAGAACGATCCCGACGTCGTCGCGATGAACGGTTGCGCCACGTGTCTGCAGCTGAGCCCGCTGCCCTTCGAGGGCCCCCTCGGCGCCGTCCGTCTCGGACTCGTCGACGGCGAATTCGTCCCCTTCCCGACGGTTCAGCAGCTTGAAAACAGCGACCTCGACCTCGTCGTCTCCGGCAACATGGACTCCGTCCTCATGATCGAAGGTTTCGGTCACGAGCTTCCGGAACAGAAGATGTTCGAAGCGATCATGACCGCGCACGCGTACGTCCGCGAAATCTGCGAGCTCCAGCTCGAACTCGTCGAAAAGGTCGCGCCGGAAAAGATGACCTTCACGCCGATCGATACGAAGCCGATGTACGACAAGCTCATGGAGGGCTATTACGACGACTTCGCCGCCGCCAAGAGGACGGAAGGCAAGCTCGCCCGCGCTCAGGCGTGCGACGCCGTTAAGGAACGCGCCCGCGAAGCGCTCGTCGTCGAGACCGTCGAAGGTTCCGAAGAGCCGAACCTCTTCTCACCCGAATACTTTGAAGTCGCGTTCAATAACTTCACGGCCCGCGTCGTTCGCGACATTATCCTCTCCGGCGCGCGTCTCGACGGACGCGGCGTCAAGGAAGTGCGTCCGATCGAATGCCGCGTCAACGTGTTGCCGCGCGTCCATGGCTCCGCGCTCTTCCAGCGCGGCGAAACCCAGGCGCTCATCACGGTCACGCTCGGAACCGCGAAAGACGTCCAGCGCGTCGAAGGTTTGTTCGAAGAGCAGACCAAGCGCTTCATGCTCGACTACAACTTCCCGCCCTATTCCGTCGGCGAATGCAAGCCGTATCGCGGGGTCGGACGACGCGAATACGGTCACGGCGCGCTCGCCGAACGCAGTCTGAAGTCGGTTCTGCCCGATGAGGAAACGTTCCCCTACACGGTGCGCGTCATCTCCGATATTCTCGAATCGAACGGCTCGAGTTCCATGGCGACCGTCTGCGGCGGCACCCTTGGACTCATGGCGGCGGGCGTCCCGATCGTCAATCCGGTCGCGGGCATCTCCATCGGTCTCGTCAAGGAATCGGACGATCGCTGGATCACGATTACCGACATCATGGGCGACGAAGACCATTACGGCGACATGGACTTCAAAGTCGCGGGCACGCAGAACGGGGTCACGGGCATCCAGCTCGACCTCAAGACGAACGGAATTTCAAAGGAAATCATCGCGCAAACGCTCAAGCAGGCTCGCGAAGCGCGCATCGGCATCCTTCGCAAGATGCTCGCCGCCGCGCCGCGTCCCGCCGAGGAAATTTCCGAATACGCGCCGCGACTCCTTCGCACGAAGATCGATCCCGACAAGATCGGCACGCTCATCGGCCCCGGCGGCAAGATGATTCGCAGCATCCAAGACTCCACCGGCGCGAGCGTTAACGTCGAAGACGACGGTTCCGTCACGGTCGCCGCGGCCGATCTCGCCTCCGCGGAAGCCGCGCTCGAACAGATCAACCGTCTTTTCGCGACGGTTGAAATCGGCAAGATTTACGAAGGCGTCGTCTCCAGCATCCAGAACTTCGGCGCGTTCATCGAAATTCTGCCCGGTCGCGACGGTCTCTGCCACATCAGCGAACTCTCCGACGGCTACGTCGACAGCATCCAGAAATTCTGCAAGCCCGGCGACAAGCTCGAGGTCAAGGTCATTGGCGTCGACGATCAGAACCGCATTAAGCTCAGCCGCCGCGCCGTCCTCAAGGAACGCGGCGAAACGGACCGTCCGGATGGCGAGCCCGAAATGGATATGGAAGAACGTCCGCGCCGCGAGCCGCGCGAACCTCGCGAGGATCGACGTTA
>CAMZHY010000202.1 GCA_947307005.1 uncultured Planctomycetaceae bacterium | reverse complement strand
GCCAGTTCAGCCCAACGCCACGCTCGCCCTTAGCGACGGCGGGATGATAGTTAAACGCTGTTCCGAGTTTAACGCGCGGCTTGCCGACGTCCGCCGATTCGCCGGGAACGACGTAGATGCAGGCGTTTTGATAGTGTCCTATTTCCATTGCGGCGAGAGGTTGCCATGCGCTCCATTTAACGCCGTCGGGGCTTGTCATGAAGGCGACGATACGTTGAACCTTGGAGTCAGGATCGACGTCTGCGACCAGTTTGCGATTGTAGGTCGTGAAGAAGGCGAAGAATCCGCGTTTGGGAACGTTACGAATTTGCAAATAAGAGAAGTTGGTCATTGGAACGGACGCGCCGACGACGAGTTTTGTCGGTTCGACGCGTTCGAATTCCGTAATATCGTACGGACGGACGCTTCGGTGGACGAAAGAGGGGCGTCCCGTCCCGTGCGACGTCGAGAATATCCAGACGCGCCCGTCGTCGTCGATCGACATGACGGGATTATCGTGCGCGTCGTCCGTTTTTTTGTCAAGGATAACTGTCGGACGAGAGACCATTTGGGTTTTGTGATCAAAGACGCCGACTTCATGCCAGAGCGTCTTTTCCTCTGGATCGAAGCCGCCGTAGCAGAAGAAGGTTTTGTCGACTTCAGGACGATAGACGGAGAAGGGATAGTGGTTCGCGGAATATGTTCCGAGACCGCCGGAGTATTTGTAAACGTATTCATTGTCGAGCTTTTGGTTGTAATACCAAACGCCGCGATAACCGGAGTCTTTCTTATTTAAAAGCGGATTGTCGTCGGCGACGCGTCTTTCGGCTCTTAAAACGCCTGTCTTGGCGCTGAGAAACTTGTCGTTTTCTTCGAGACCTTCGCGGTTCCAGAGCGCGACGAGCGCGTCGCCGCACGAGTCGACGCCAGACTCGAAGATTTTGGCGACGTCTTCGTCCGTCAGCGCGCGGTTCCAGATTGCGACGTCGTCGAGCTTGCCGTCGACCGAGCGGTCGCCGTCCGCTGTTCCCGAACCGATAAGGAGCGTTTTACGGTCGAACGCGTCTGACGCAAGTTTCGTCGACGCCGCGACTTCTTGGGCGAGTTTTCCGTCGCGGTAGACGCGAATTTTCGCGCCGTCGTAGGTTCCGACGTAATGCGTCCAGACGTCCGGTTGGGGAATGGGCGCGACGGCGTATCGATAACGATTCGTAGCGCGATCTTCTTCGACGAGCATCCTCACGGCGTTTCGATAGAGATAGAACGTGAAGAATTGCGAAGGCTCGCCGATTCCAAGAATCCCCTGCGCTTCGCTCGGTTTCGTTGTTTTAATCCACGCGGCGACGCTGAACTCAGGGAGCGCGACCGAACCTTGAGGGAGTTCGACGGCGTAGGAGACGCCGTCTTGGAACGAAATTCCGCGCTCGAGAGGCGTTTGCGCGGAGGACGCGTCAAGCGTTAAGAGAACGTTGATGGACGCAAAGAGGACAAAAATTACGAAACGCGGCGGAAGAAAAGTCATAAGAAGAATCCAAAGCGTCTGAAAAGCAGATTTATGACAAGACGAATTGGGCGCCTTCGGCGTTTCGACGCCCAATTCAAGTCTCTATGTCAGAAGCGCCGCCAACGAGCGGCGCCTAGAGTTCGCGCCGCGTATGCCTAGAATAACTAAGCGCGTTCAGACGCGATATCGTCAGCCGCGACGTCGCGGCCGGCGCGGCTCAGACCTCGGGGAGTTCGTAGCCCTTGCGACGCGGACGATCGACGTAGGAATTCGCTTCGTCGTCGTTGACGAACTGTTCCTTCTGCGGATCCCACTGCAGAGGACGGTTGAGGATGCGCGTGATATTGACGAGATGACAGACGGAAATGCTGCGATGACCGATTTCCACGTCGGCGTGGGGGCGCTCGCGGGTCGCCATGCAGTCGAAGAAGTTTTCGATGTGCGGGCGAGCGATCCACGTCGGGCCCTCCGGCGGATCCGGTTCCGGCGCGTCGGCGATCAGTTCTTCGGGGTTCGCCTTGAGATTGTTGCGGTTGATTTCAAGATTGCCTTTTTCGCAACGGAAGATCGCGCCGCCCATCGGGGCTTTGCCGTATTCAAGGTCGAAATGAACCTCGGTTCCGTCGGCGTACTTCAAGGCGACTTTGCCGTCGCCGCCGGGCATAGGCGAGGTCGCGACGGGACCCGTCTCGTCGGCGCCGAGCGCCCATTGAATCTGATCGACGCCGTGGGCGCCCCAGTTCGTCATCTCGCCGCCGGCGTACTCGCGCCACCCCATCCAGCCGAGGAGCATGTGGTTGAACTTATGGTATTGCGTCGGACCCTGCCACGCGTCCCAGTTGAGTCCTTCGGGGATCGGCTGTTCTTCGTATTCGTCGGGAATTGGGTTGCAGAACGGGTAGTTGCACGCTTGGACGAGCTTGACCTTGCCGAGTTTCCCTTCGCGAATCATACGGCATCCGTATTCGTTGAGGCGCATTGAACGCTGCTGCGAGCCGACCTGGAGAATCTGTTTCGATTTGCGGACGATATTGACGAGTTTGCGTCCCTCGGCGATGTAAGTCGTGAGGGCTTTTTCGGCGTAGACGTCGAGCTCGGCGAGAATTGCGCGCGCCGCCGCGATTGTGCGGCAGTGATCCTGCGTAATGACGAACGCGGCGTCGAGCTTTTCATGCGCGTAAAGTTCGATATCGGAATCGTACATGCTCCATTCTTCGCCGTCGCCGATGAGTCCGGAGCCTTTTTTCTCGTTGACGCAGTCGATCATCTTCTGACGCCAGAAGTCGGCGATCGCGACGATCTTCGCGCGTTCGCGCGGGATATGCTCCATGAGCTGTCGCGCGCGCATGCCGGTTCCGACGAATCCGACGATGATGCGGTCGTTAGCGCCGACGGCGCCGGGCGCGGCGAGCGCGCTTCGGGGAATGAGAGTGGGGATCGCCACGGCGGATAAAAGAGCGCCGGACGTCTGCTTGATAAAGGTTCTTCGAGACGCGCTCATAGGTATTCTCCTGATTTCTTGAGCGGATGGGAAAACGCCGGCGCGACGGTTATCGTGAATCCGTCGCGAGAGGCGCAAAGGCGGCGTCTTTGCGAAAAGAACGCGACGCGTTTCGCCTTTTCCGACATTATAACCGAGAGTAAGTTAGAAGTCAAACAAAACTTAGAGATTGTCAAATCTATCTGAAAACGCGACGGTTACAAGCGTTTTGCCTTTGTTTTCACGATATGACGCGTAACGAGCGGCGACGGCGAGATTGGCGCCCGTCGAGAGTCCGACGGCGAGTCCTTCCGTTCGGGCGAGTTTTTCGACCCAGAGCGCGGCTTCTTCCGTCGAGACCGTTTCGATTCGCGTGGGGAGCGAGCGGTCGAAGATTTTCGGAACGAAGCCCGCGCCGAGTCCGGCGAGTCCATGGACGCCGGGCGCGCCGCCGGAGAGAACGGGGGATTCTTGCGGTTCGACGGCGATTCGTTCGATTTCAGGGTTGCGTCGCCGGAGAAATCGCGAGACGCCGACGAAGGTCCCGCCGGATCCGACGCCGGCGACGAACGCGTCGACGTTCCCTGCTAAATCGCGCCAGATTTCGGGGCCCGTCGTCGCCTCGTGACAGCCGGGGTTGGCTGGATTTTCGAAGATTCGAGGAGACCACGCGTCGGGTTCGGAGGCGGCGATTTTCGCGGCGTTAAGAGCGCCGGTCATGCCTCGGGATTTTGGGGTGAATTCGACCGTCGCGCCGAAGAATTGAAACGTTTCGAGTCGATTGGCGAAACTCCCCTCGGGCGCGAAGATTGTCAGCGGCAGATCGAGCGCTGCGGCGACGCTCGCGAGCGCAAACGCCTCCGCGCCGGCGGTCGCCTCGACGATCCGCGTCCGCGCCCCGACCAGCCCGATGTTGACCGCCGCGTCGACCATAAGCTTAACGACCCGATCCTTAACGCTGCCGGTCGGCCCTTGCGTCTCCAACTTGAGCAAAACGCGGGCGCCGTCGACGGGGAAGAGCTTGCCGAGTTCTAGCGTCGGAGTATTGAAAGCGCTCGAAGGGGCGTTGGGAAGGATAGACGTCGGCGTTTTCATTGGTTTTAGCGATGGAAATAGAGTCTAAAACGGGGAGCGTCAGTTTTGTTGGTTGTCGTTAGTTTGCCATTCTCGTTTCGTCGATAGCGGCTTCGATCTCTTCATCGGTCGCATAGTCTGTCTTCGGCGAGTTTGTCGGGAACGTCGACGGTTTGCCGTTTGGGGTGAGAACAATTTCGCGGGCGTCGGAAAAATCGTCCCCATCCCTTGAAGGTCGGTTCATAAATCGTCTACTGAACTGAATTTCATCGATATATCGCCTTGAAAAATGGGGTAAATCAAATCGAAGCGACACATTTCATAATATTGACGGCGTTCGGGACGTCAATAATGGGACGATTATCCGCAGAAGAAAACGGGCGTCGTTTGTTGTTGGAATAAGCGATCTGTCAATCACTGTCGACGGATTTCGTTGAACGCCCGGAGCATGGGGACAATTCTCATAAGATCGGAAATAGCGCGAATATTTCTTTGGAACCCCTAAAAATAGTCTTTTTTGAAACAAACAATTGGTTCTAAGAAGATTTTGATTTTTCTATTTTAACTATATTGCTATACTTTTCCCCTGTTTTGAAAAGAAGCTTTTGTACGAGTCTTGGATAATTGGTTTTTCCTTTAGACAATAGCGAATCTTGTTTTAGCTATCCTTAAAAAAATACGCAGTTTCCTCGGTTTTCGTTACCCTTCATATTTGCGTATTAGCTAATTGATTCGCCGAGTCGGATTGTCGCCTAGTGTTCGAAATAGGCGCGTGACGTGTCATTTCGAACGTACCGAAATTTGTAGTTACTCTTGTCTGAAAGACGCCAAATTATCTTGACATAGCGGTTGCTAGGCGTTACAACGCTAAATAAACGCGGGGCGCGCATCTTTGACGCGGTTCATCGCGTATTAGAACTCGTAGCATTTTCGGTCTTTTCAACGCGGAATAGAACGCTATGAAACGGTTTACGCTCCTCTTTAGTATCGCGTTGGCTTTGGTCTTTTCGGCGGTTGACTTTGGGTTTGAGGCGGGCTTGCAGGACGGCGGGGCGATCGCGTCCGCTGCGGAGATTGTCGCGGCGCCGGACTCGCAAGTTGAGGACGAGATCGTTTTTGAGGAGGATGACGAAAAGTTGGCGACGGCGGCGGAAACGCAGTCTGAAGACGAAATCGTCTTTGAGGAGACCGAAGAGAAGGGGACGTCGGAATCGAAATCTCAGGATGAAATTGAGTTTGAAGACGACGACGAGGATGACCAGAAAGCTTCCGAATCGACCGATGAATCGGAGGCGTCTTGGCTTCATCAGTCGATCGTCGACGTCGAGCGCGTTCGGAAGGACGCGGAAGCGGGCGACGCGGCGGCTCAGCGGCTACTCGGGCGTTGTTATGAGACGGGGAACGGGGGCGCGAGGAACTGGAAGAAGGCTTTTTCATGGTATCGAAAGGCGGCGAAGCAGGACGACCCCGAGGGACTGTTTCACGTTGGATACTGCTATCTTCATGGTGTCGGCGTTTCGATCGATCTTGAAAAGGCCGCAAAATATCTGCAAAAGGCGAGTGACAAAGGAAGCGGCGAGGCGATGGGCGCGCTCGCGAGGCTTCTTGTCGACGGGTATTCCCCCGAAGAGGATTCTTACGTCGATCGCGACGAGATCGACGAAGATCAAATCCTTGAGCTTGCCCGGAAAGCGACGGAGACGAGTCAAAGCTTCGAAGGGAGTCTCATCCTTTACGCCTACTCGAGTCGAGACGGCGACGAGGAAAAAGCTTCGGAATATCTCGACGCTTCCATGAAAATCCTCGAAAAAAGAATCGCGGAAGGAGATCCGGTCGCCGAATTTCAAGCGTCGAAAGATTACGCCGCCATCCCGAAGCTGAAAAAACTCGGATTCCAACTTCTCCAAGACGCCGCCAAGAAAGGGTTGCCGGAAGCGCAAAACGGATTGGGCGCAGCCTATTTCTCCGGCTCCGATTTCGTCGAGCAGGACGCGTCTCGCGCCGCCGATTATTTCGAGAAAGCCGCCGATAAGAATCTTTTGCCCGCAATTCATAGTTTAGGGATATGCTACTACCTCGGACAAGGGCGCCCTAAAGACCGCTCCCGCGCCGTCGAATTGTTCGCGACGGGCGCCGAGAAAGGATACGCCGAATCCCTGCACAGTCTCGGGGCTTGCTTGGCGGCGGGACCCAGCGGAGGCGTCAAGAAACGCGACTATCAAGCCGCCTACGACTGCTTTGAAATGGCGGCGCTTCGCGGCAGCGCGCCCGCTCAGTTCAAAATGGGGATCATGCTCGTCGAAGGCAAGGGACGCGCTAAGAATCCCGATCCCGGCTACGAACTCATTCTCATCGCCTGCGATCAAGAGGACGAGGACGCCAGAAAGTACGTGATCGGCTACTTCACGGAGTATCTGGCGAAGAATAACCCGAAAAGCGTCGATTTCCGTTTTCTCGAGATTATCAAAGAACACGTCAAAGAACTCGAGGAAGAGAACGAAATTGAACTGGCGAAATTCTATAAGGACCTGATCAAAACGACTCGACGCAAGAAATGATGCTTTAAACGCCGCGCGACGAGTCGTCTCCGTTTTCTTAATCGTTATCTGCCCATTAACCAGTCAAGGACGTACTTTTGCCGTATCCCGTTGTAAGAAACGGGGGGATCGTTGTCCATCGTAAGAAGGTATTTGGGGTTATGGTCATGAACACTCTCCAAAGAGGCTAGTTCTCTTTTGAGCGTCGATTCCTCTCTGACGGACCAAGAGATTTGAAAGTATTC
>CAMZHY010000201.1 GCA_947307005.1 uncultured Planctomycetaceae bacterium | reverse complement strand
AGACGAGCGCCGACGTCGGCGCGAAGATATCGCTAGCCGAGAGGAGTTCTCGAGTCTCCAACGGTTCAAGTCGAAGCGAACGCGAAGACGGAGTCGTCGATGGAGAGACAATGGAACGGGAACGAGATTGCAGCGCTTTGAACAATCTTGTAAGCATTTCAAACACCTCAAGTACGCGGAGTGCGACGGCTTCGAACGTTATTATTTTAAGACGACGCCGCTAACGGATTTCTTGACGCTATCGTATAGTATGCAAACGAATTGAAAATAAACAGTTTTCTTAAGTTTTTTGCGATATAAATATGTTGCGATAATTATATTCAGTAACTGGGAAGCGGGGAAGTCGCGCCGCGAACATAACCGTCGAGGGCGGAGGACGAGCGACGAGCTAAAACCGATCTCCATGTTCTCAATGGGAAACAACGTTCAAATCAGTCTTCAAAACGCGCCAAAACGAGCGGGGCGTGAATCAAAAGGGGAAGACGCGACGATGAAAGGAACATTCGTAAATCCTAAACTGGCGTTTGTTTGATCTCGATGAACAAATCTGTCGTTTACCGAATCGCGTTAAGTATAGAAAGGACGGACGCGACGTCAAGATAAGGCAAATAGCAATACGACTTTATTTGATTTTTTTTTTAGGAGTTTTTTGTTTAAGACTCGGCATGGCGCGCGTTTGACCGATGGAAAAGACGAAATTTTTTTTTCACAGTCGTTCAGGGGAGCGCCGAACGATTGTCGCCGCGACCGAGGTTCGTCTAGCGTCGCCGTTAAAAACGACGTTTCTGAAAATCTGAAAAACGCGGTTTGCGATGTTGCGAGAGCTTAAGAGGTCGTTATAATATCGCTATCCCGTTTTTTAGTGTTTTTCGAGTTTTCGCCGGGCGGCGCGTGGAACGCGCTCGTCGTCGTCGAACTCTGAAAGAGGACGTTTTTGAGAGAGCGTTATGTCTCTAGTCACGTTGGGTTCCGCCGCTTACGACACGGTTGAATCGCCGTTTGGCTCGCGCGTTCGAGCGCTGGGCGGCTCTGGCGTTTACGCGTCTTTCGCCGCGAGTTTTTTTACGCAGTCGCGTCTCGTCGCCGTCGTTGGCGAGGATTGGAATCCCGAGTATTCCGAACTGCTTCGTTCGCATGGCGTCGATCTGACCGGTCTTGAAATTCGCAAAGGCGAAAAAACGACGTTTTGGCACGGTCGTTATCCCGCCGATATGAATTGTTGCCAGACCCTCGATATCCAGCTCAACGTCATGCTCGAATACAGCCCGGAGGCGCCCGAATCTTGGAAGAACGCGCCTTACGTGCTGCTTGGCAACGGCGCTCCCGAGGCGGACGTGTCGCTTCTCGACTCGATGAATCGTCCTAAACTCGTCGTCGCCGACACGATGAACTACTACATCGACAACGCGCGCGAGGCGTTAGTCGCGCTTCTGCGAAGGATCGACGGTCTCATCCTCAACGACGGCGAAGCGAAGCAGCTTACCGGCGTCGATTCTTCCCTTGACGCCGCTCGAAAAATTCTTGAAATGGGACCTCGATTCGTCGTGGTGAAACGCGGCGAATACGGCGCTTTCTGGATGAGCGAGAACGAGCTTTATCTCGTCCCTTCCTACCCGACGCGGAAGGTCGTCGACCCCACGGGCGCGGGCGATTCCTTCGCCGGCGCGATGATGGGAGTCCTTGCCGAAGAACAGGATTTAACCCCCGCGACCGTCAAAAAAGCGCTTCTTTACGCGACCGTCGTCGCGAGTCTCAATATCGAAGGTTTCTCCCTTGAACGTTTTCAGAACGTCCGTCGCGAAGAAATCGAAGAGCGCGTCGCCCAATTCCGCGAAATGCTCGTCTTCTGACTCGCCGTCGGTCTTCCCGCGAGCGGCGTCAACCGCCGCCTTTTGGTATAACGCCGACCTCGGCGCGAGTTCCATTTTCTGCGAAGCAGACGGAACTTGACGTTTTATAATCCTCGCGTCTTCGCCGCGCCGGAGGTCGAACGCGGTTCAACTCGACGACGTCGTCGAGCCGGACGGTTTTCACGCGTCCGCTTCGTCGATCGCGCCGTCCCGCGTTCTCATTTGCACAAGGAATATAATTTGGCCAGAAACAACGATTCCGACGCGGCTCCTCGCGGGCCTCGTCGCAGGCGGTCTGATTTTCACGGTCCGCAAAAGATTTTCCAATGGGATTCCGTCGACGATCAGGTTCAAGAGGATATGCTCGAACCGGTC
Organism: uncultured Planctomycetaceae bacterium; assembly: GCA_947307005.1. Lineage (GTDB taxonomy): Bacteria > Planctomycetota > Planctomycetia > Pirellulales > Thermoguttaceae > RUG369. The sequence goes on along the minus strand of CAMZHY010000201.1, from coordinate 4,595 downwards.
GCCGCGCCGAAAGTTAAAAAGAGTCGCGGGCGTCGCCCCGAGCATGTCGCGAACACCCTCTATGTGACCGCGCCCGATTCCGACGACGTCTTCGCCCCCGTCAAGAAGAAGACCGTCAAAGTCAAGCAGGCGAAAGATTACGCCGGGTTCGTCGCGGAAGTCGGCGACGACGAGATCGATCCTTACGCGATCCCGAGCTACGGCTCGACCCGTTTGACTCACGGCGACGAAGCGCTCGTCGAAGAACTCGCCTCCCAGCCCGATCGCGCGCCTCGCGCTCGACGTCGAAACGCGCCGGAGACCGGTTCCGACGAATCCGAAGAGAAGACTTCGCGTCCCGCTAAAAAAGGCGCGCCGAAACGTCCGCAAGAGCCTCCGAAGTCCGCCAAGGGCGCCGCGAACGAGGCCGCTGCTAAAAAACGCGACGCCGCGACGCCGAAGACGCCCGCGTCCTTCGACAATCTCGCCGACATGACGCGCAAGACGCAGGCCGCTCTCGATTCTATTAACGTCAAAGGCGACGCGATGTCGGGCAAAAAGGGCGCTTCCAGCGTCGAAACGCTCGCGTCCGCGATTAAGACGCTCGTCGGCGTCAATCTTAATCTTCTCGAACTTCTTTCCGGCTTTATGACGGAAAAATCGGACGACAAGAACGTTCCCGCGACGCCCGCCGCGTCCCAGAGCGACGCCGCCAAGTCGAAGAACGACAGGAATCCGGAGAAGAACGAGACGTCCGAGTCGAAACGACAATCCGGACGCCGTCAGCGTCGCGGCGAGCCGAAGGTCGACGAGGCGCCCGAAGTCGCGCCGACAAAAGTCCCCGTCGCGAAAGAAGAACCCGAAAAACGCGATCGCCGCCCCGGTCGCGCGAAGACGGATCGGAACAAGGTTGAGAGTCAATCCGACGGGTACGACGATCCCTTCGCGTTTTGGGAGAGCATCGAAGACGACGAGACGCCGATTGAATCCGCGCCCGAAAAATGGGGCGGTCGCTCCTCCCGCGATAAGGGCGACGACGCTCAATCCGATTTCGACGAAGACGCCGAGATCGGGTCAAAAAAAAAATCGGAGCGTTCCGAACGTCGGCAGACGTCGCCGAAGGGCGCGGAACTGAGAGACGAAGAGGACGCCGCCGCGCCCAATAAGTCTAACCGTCGCTCCTCCAAACGGCGGAGTTCCGAGCCGGAGGAAGACGAGTCGTCCGGCGAGTTCGACGACAAGCCCGAAACAAAGACGCTCCGTAAGTTTGGTTCGCTCAAGCTCAAAAAAGAGACGCTGAAAGCGCTCCAGGCGATGGGATATTCCGAGCCGACTCCGATCCAGTCGGGGACGATCCCGACGATTCAACGGGGCGTCGACGTCATGGGGCAGGCGCGAACGGGCACGGGCAAGACGGCGGCGTTCATGATTCCGATCGTGGAGGGCGTCGCGGAGTGCGAGTCTAACGGCGCGCCTCTTGCGGTCGCGGTGACTCCGACGCGCGAACTTGCCGTTCAAGTCTGCGACGAAACGCGGAAGATCGCGAAGTTTTACGATCTGAGCGTCGCCGCGTGTTACGGGGGCAAGCCGCTGGCGTCGCAGGTCGAGGCGCTGCGCAAGGGCGTCGATATTCTCGTCGGAACGCCCGGTCGCATTATCGACCTTGCGAAGCGCGGCGCTCTGTCTCTCGGGGCCGCGCGCTGGGTCGTGCTCGACGAGGCGGACCGGATGCTCGACATCGGTTTTCGTCCCGACGTCGAGCGAATCTTGCGTCAAACCCCGAACTCGCGTCAGACGCTTCTCTTCAGCGCGACGCTGCCGCCGCCGGTCGTCAGCCTTGCGAAGAAGTACATGAAGGAGCCGGAGCAGTTTGATTTTAGCTGCAACGACGTCTCCGCCGACACGATCGAGCAGTACTATCTGTCCGTCGATCAGGATCGGAAATTCGACGCGCTCACGCGTCTTATCGAGGTTCAGGATCCGCGTCAGACGATCGTCTTCTGCCGTACGAAGCGTCACGTCGACGCCGTCGCGCGGCGCCTTGCGGCGAAGTTCCCTCACGTCGAGGCGATTCACGGCGACCTGCCGCAAACGAAGCGCGACCGCATTATGCGCGATTTCCGCGCCGAGAAGACGAAAATCCTTGTCGCGACCGACGTCGTGGGACGCGGCATCGACGTTTCGTCCGTCTCGCACATCGTGAATTACGACGTGCCGCAATATTGCGACGATTACGTGCACCGCGTCGGTCGCGCCGGTCGCATGGGGCGCGACGGGGTCGCGTTCACGTTCGTTACGGCGGACGAGGGGCCCGAGCTCACGCGCATCGAAATTCGTATCAACCGTCTTTTGAAGCGTTACAAACTTCCAGACTTTGAAGCGTTCTCCCGCCCGAGCGAAACGGCGGAACAGGAACAGCCCGAGCGCAAACCGGTCTTCGGACGCAGTTCCCGCCGCGTGAGCAGGGCGCTTTAGTTACGTTGATTGCGACGTCGCAGCCTTTACGTCGCGGCGTCGTTTACTTCGGACATAGTTTAAAATGGTCGAATCGTTAGGTAAAAATCGGACGGAATGGTACGACGAGTGCGTCGCGCTCCAGCAGGACGGCGAGCTCGCCGCCGCCGTTTCGGAACTTAAGAAACTCGTCGACGCGCATCCCGACTACGGGCTGGCTCGAATGGCGCTCGGAGTCTTCCTCTATCAGAAGGGAGACGAGGAGGGCGCGCTCGAGGCGCTCAAGAAGGCGTGCGAAATCGAACAGGACGATCCCTTCTACTTCACCGCGCTAAGCGCGATTGCGATTAAGCTCGGCGATCACGATCGCGCCGAAGCGGCGTTAATGCAAGCGCAGGAGATTCGCATCGCCGCGCAGATTAAAAAGATGCGCGAACTGCGCGACAAAGAGCTCGCCGCGCGCGAGGAACGCGACCGTCGGAGCGCGGACTCGACCTCGCAAGACGAGTCCGAAACCGAGACCGAGTCCGAGTCCGAGGCATAACGCGCTTCCTAGCGCATAATAAAGGAGAAAGACGCCGATGTTTGAAGAGCAGCGCAACGCCCGAATCTTGATCGCCGACGACGAGCCGTTCAATCGCGAACTTCTCGAGGCGTTCCTCGCCGATCGCGACTACGATCTTGAATTTGCCGTCGACGGGAAGGAGACGCTTGAAAAGGCCGTTTCGTTCAAGCCCGATTTGATTCTGCTTGACGTCATGATGCCGAAATTTAGCGGATTCGAGGTCTGCGAGAAACTCAAGAGCGACCCCGAGACGTCCGGCGTGATGATTCTTATGGTCACCGCGCTCAACGAGATAGGCGACGTCGAACGCGCCGTCTCCGTCGGTTGCGACGACTACCTGAGCAAGCCGGTTCATAAGTTTGAACTTCTCATTCGCGTCGAAAATCTTCTCAAACTTCGCGCGGTGACCGACGAGCTTGAACGCCTGCGCCGCTATATCGATTCCATGGAAGATTCGCTTACCCCTCGAAAGAATTAACGGGATTACGGTTCAAACGATGACAGACCTTCACGGCGATTTCGGCGCGACTTCGGCGCTCACATTTCCCGCGCGCGCCCGCGCGTGGTTCTTTGCCGCGCGTCCAGATTCCTTCGTCGCGTCCTCCATGCCCGTCCTTTCCGCGCTGGCGCTCGCGTGGAAAGATTGCGACGGCGGACGTTCCGGACGTTTTCTGATCGCGCCCGCGATCTGTTGTTTATTTTTCGCCGTTTTGGGTCAGGCCGCGGCGAACCTTATGAACGACTACTCCGACTATCGGACCGGCGCGAATCCTTCGATCCGGGAGTCAAACGAGAAGGTTGGCGTCGTGAACCGTCGTTCGCTCCTCTTCGCCGCGCTCCTGCTGTTCTTTGCCGCCGTCGCGTTTGGCGCGGCGACGATTCCCTACGGCGGAACGACGATCGTCTACGCGGGGCTGATTCTCGGCGCGATTTGCCTCTTCTATAGCGTTGGACCGTTCCCCCTTTCCGAGGTTGGACTGGGCGATTTCGCCGTCTTTGTAACGTTTGGCCTTGGCGCGACGGTCTTCACGTATTACCTCCAGACGTCTCGTTTTTCCGTCGACGCGCTTGCGCTGGGCGTCGTCTACGGGCTTGCGATCAACAATATTCTGGTGGCGAATAACTTCGCGGATTACGAGGAAGATCGCTCTATCGGGAAGAAAACGACGGTCGTTCTTTGGGGCAAACGATTTGGGCGCGCGCTTTATTTGTGGTCGGGGATCGTCGTCATGATCGTTCTCTGCGCGTTTTACTCGTCGCGAGGTCTTTGGGGTGTTTTTGCGGTTTTATCTCTCGCGCTCTACGGCGCGTCCTTTGCGCGCGCGTACGCGACGACCGGTCGTCCCGACTATACGAAGAAGGTCGGACTCGCGCAGGCGGGCGCGAGCGTCGCGATTCTAGGCGCGACGATTCCTTTGACGATTTTGTTTTAACGAACCGTCTGTTTTTGAGACGGAAAGGGCGTCGAACGTATGGCGAAGAAAAACGGAACCGCACGGAAAAACGGGAAGAAACAGAGCGCGCCGGGCGCGCCGTCGCCGGTCGACGCGTGGATTCTCGCGGCGCGTCCTAAGACGCTCGCCGCCGCGAGTTCGCC
>CAMZHY010000200.1 GCA_947307005.1 uncultured Planctomycetaceae bacterium | reverse complement strand
GGACGGTCGAAGGGGCGATATTATTAACCAATATGTGGGGTTTGTAAAAGTCCTCAACGAACAGGTCAAGATTCATGGGAGGACTACCAAAGCGATAGAAGAAACGATTAGAATTTGTAAAGAACGCAATATTTTAAGGGAATATCTCCAAAAACGAGAGCCGGAGGTTAAACGCATTATGATTACGTTATTTAGCCAAGAGCAAATTCAGGAATATTACGGCGAAGAAAAACGTCGTGAAGGTTGGGAAGAAGCAAGAGCGGAGTTCGGCAAGCGCGAGGCGGAGTTCGGCAAGCGCGAGGCGGAGTTCGACAAACGCGAGGCGGAGTTCGGCAAACGCGAGGCGGAGTTCGGCAAACGCGAGGCGGAATTGAAAGAGGAAGCCCAAAAAGCGGTTGAAAGGACTCGTCGCGAAAAGGCGTTGGAGGTCGCTAAGAAAATGCTTGCCGATTCGATTCTTCCTGTCGACATGATCGCGAAATATTCGGAAGCGCCCCTTTCCGAAGTCGAAGCGCTTGCTAAAAGCATGGGAAAATAGCCGACGTCCAACGGCGTGATTGATCGCGCGCTCAGACGTTTAGACAGGCGGACGGAGTCTTCGGCGTGAAACGCCGCCCGTCGCGCGGATATGAAACCAGCCCTTGGCAGGGTCAAAAGGATAATCGATAAAAATGCCGGAACTTGGGGTCAGTTGCGAAAGAAAGTCGCTTGTAGCGAGGCGGTCGCTTTGAATACTTCAAGCGAGAGTTTTCACGTCGATTCTTCTCGACGCTCCGCGGATGAATCGCGACTCAAAAAAGCTCGTAATCGCGTCGAAAACTTCCCTTATAAGAAGGCGCGGGACGAGCTTCTCATGTGGTTTTACGCCAACGGACGCCATTTCCCATGGCGCGACGATCCGACTCCTTACCGCGTCTGGATCAGCGAGATCATGCTCCAGCAGACGACGACGCAGACCGTCTTGGGCTATTTCGAGCGTTTTCTCGAACGTTTCCCCGACCCTAAAGCGCTCGCAGCCGCGTCGGAAGAAGAGGTTCTGGCGCTCTGGGAAGGGCTCGGATATTACCGCCGCGCCCGCGCGCTCCGCGAGGCCGCGATCGTCATGGCGGAGCGTTTTGACGGGCGCGTCCCCGATTGTTACGACGACCTTCTTTCGCTGCCCGGCGTCGGACGGTACTGCGCCGGCGCGATCCTTTCTTTCGGCTACGACAAGCGCGCTCCGATTCTCGAAGCGAACACGACGAGGCTCCATACCCGCCTTATCGCGCTTGGCGTCGAACCGTCGACGAGCGCCGCGCAGAAACTTCTATGGCAAGCGGCGGAAAACTGGCTTCCCCGCGAAACGTCCCAAACGCAAACGGGAGACTATCGCAGGATCAACGGCGCTCTCACCGATTTAGGGCGTCTCGTTTGCCAGCCGACGGCTCCGAAATGCGACTTTTGTCCCATTGCGCGTTTCTGCGCCGCCCGCAAATTGGGCGTTCAAATCGAGCTTCCAAACCGGAGAAAGAGGCAGGCGCCGATTCAGAAGACGGACGTCGCGTTCTGGATCTCGCGCGGCGATCTGAAGACGTCGCGCGTCCCGTCGCTCCCCGGCGCGCCCGAATCTCCGACCGACGTGCTGATCATGCGCCGCCCGCCGTGGGCGTTATGGGCGGGACTCTGGGATTTCCCGAGGCTCGAGGTCGTCGACCCGCGATTCCAGCAAAAAGACGAATGGCGTTTCGACCCGGAACTCGCCGACCGTCTTTCCCTTTTTCTAGAAACGGAAGTCGGCGCCCCCGCGGAATCTTATCGACCCGGCGCCGCGCTTAAACTTTTTCGACATTCTGTCACGCGGTATCGGGTGACGCTTTCGCTGTGCCGTCTAGAAAACGCCGACCCCGCGCTCGCGCCCGTCGCCGCCCCTTCTCTTTTCGACGTCCTCCCGCCGACCGACGCGCCACTCGCGTCGCCCCCGGAACAACTCGCGCCCTCCCCCGACGCCGAACGCCTCAAAAACAAGCCCCTCGCCCTCGAATGGCTCTGGGTCCCAATCTCCGATCTCAAAAACCGTCCGCTCAGCTCGACCGGTCGCAAAATCGCTAGGTTTATCGAAAATTGGCGCGACGAAGGACGGCGTTAGTTCGGCGCAAAGTTGCGAAAACAAGCATGGACCGAGCGCCGACTTTTTATACGCGTCGTCTAAGCGCCGCCATTGGCGGTTTTTATTCGCCCTATTGTTTCAAATCGCGCGAAATAATATAATACCTATGTGCGTTGCAAATAATTTGCCAACATTTCCTTTGCATTACGTATGATCTAGATTAGGAGGAGTCGCTATGAATGTAAATGTAACTCTTCGCGTCGACGAAAACCTGAAGAAGGAAGCGGAGACGCTCTTTTCCGAATTGGGCTTAAATTTAACGTCGGCGTTTAACATTTTTTTGAGACAGTCTGTTCGCGAGCGTCAGATTCCTTTTCGAGTGACCAAAAACGTTCCGAACGCCGCGACGCTCGCCGCGATAGAGGCGTCCGAAAAGGGCGAAGAACTCTATGGTCCGTATGACAGCGTTTCCGATCTGATGGAGGCGCTTAATGCTGAAGATTGAGTTTACCAGCCAGTTCAAAAAAGACTTCAAACTCGCAGTTAAAAGAGGCTGTGATCCAAAAAGATTGGAGACGGTAATCACATTACTTGCCAACGAGCAGCCGTTGCCCGAGAAGTATCGAGATCACGCGCTGACAAATTCCCGTAATTATAAAGGCGTGCGAGAATGCCATGTCGAGCCGGATTGGCTCCTTGTTTATAAGGTTCTAAAAAAGACGTTGATTCTGCGGTTGATACGCACGGGCAGTCACAGCGATCTGTTTTAGGGGAATTCAAGCTAAGAAACGCCTGTTTTTTCGAGGAAGAGCGCTCAAAATGGCGCCGGAAGATATTGCAAAAAAAACGATCGACGCTCTCGCTATGCCGCTTGGAAAACGCAGTCCTGCGCTCGCGCCCGTCGCCGCCCCCTCTCTTTTCGACGTCCTTCCGAAGCCGACCCCGCCTCTCGCCTCGCCCCCCGAAAATCTCGCGCCCTCCCCCGACGCCGAACGCCTCAAAAACAAGCCCCTCGCCCTCGAATGGCTCTGGACGCCGATTTCTGAACTCAAGAACCGCCACTTAGTTCGACCGGGCGGAAGATCGCGGATTTTATAGGAGAATGCCGCGACGGGACGCGTTAATTTGGCATAAGACGACGGTGAATATTTGATTCCTTTTCTCTAGGCTCAGTCTATCTGTTGGCGTTGTTCGATGAAATATGGTAGAATGTGATTAGCGTTTACGCGAGACGCTTTCTTCGCCTTCAACGGCGCTGTTTCGTCCTTGAAAAAATATGATGAAGATTTATACGCTAAAGCGCTTTGACACGGTGCTTCTGAAATTTACGGTCGTTGAAAACCTTGCGGATCCCGTCGTTCGCATCGTTTGCTCGATGAAAATTGTAAGCGTCTACCGCCGCTTGATATGGAGCCTAATGAAGACGGGCTGTCGCGTGGGAATCTAAGGTTGTATTGTTACGTTTTATAAAAACTGATTCGAGGTAAAACGAATGAGAAAAATTGAGACGACGCCGATAAAAACTGAGGATGAACTGGCATTTGTCGTTTTCTGTATTGAGAATCTCGCGCTTAAGCATGGAACAGACGGCGCGTCCGTTTATGCGGCGATAAAAGACAGAAGCTGTATTCTGAATAGCTACATTGTGCCGGGGTATGACTTCCTTCACACTCAGGACAAAGATTATATCTTGGAAGATATCGAAGACGTCATGCGGGAGCAGGGGGTAAGCCTATGAAGGTATACCATGGATCTCGCGTTGTTGTGGAAAAACCGGATACAAAACATTCGCGCAAACGGGTGGATTTTGGACCGGGATTCTATGTCACGCCGCTGTTAGAACAGGCGAAGAGTCTATGCAGAAGATTCTTGAACATGGGGCAAGACGCGTATGTATCCCGATACGAGTTAGACGACGCCGCGTTTAAAGCGGACGATGTAAAAACTCTAGTATTTGAAGCGTATACGGAGGAATGGCTTGATTTCGTTTTTGATTGTCGCAGAGGGCTAGATAAATCTGATTATGACGTTGTGACGGGGGCGTGGCAAACGATAAAGTATTGATACATTCGAGTTGTATTTTCAGGACATGATATCAAAAGACGAGGCTCTTAAAAGACTGAAATATGAGAAACCGAATTCTCAGATTTGCATTCGTACGCAAAGAGTCGTCGACGCCTATCTTCATTTTGAGGGGAGCGAGAAACTATGAGGGCAAATCCGATCCTTTTGCAAAGAAAATACGCCCGGGTGATCGCGCTCTTTGCCCAAAAGAGCGGTTTATCTTTGGACGCCGCGCTCGATTTCTTTTATCGTTCGGACGAATATAAACTGTTGCGGGAAGGCGTCGCCGATCTGCATTGTATGAGCGACGATTATCTGGCGGAAGACTTGAAAGAAGAATACGACGGCGCCAAATTGCGGAACGGCTAGCCGCAAACAGAGCGTCTCTGGCGTAATACTTGAAAGCGTCGAGACGCGTAACTCCTGATGTTTTTTTTTCTTAGGCGATTTTTCTTCTCAATTTGCTTGACAAGCGGGCGTCCAATCCGTACACTCTTGTTCGCGCGATTACAAAGTTTACCGCGCGCTTTACGACGACCCCTTATTTTATCGCATAGGAGCTTTATCATGAAAATTCAAGCGCTCTTTTTATCCGCCGCGTTACTTTTAAACGGCGTCATGCTATTCGCTCAAGAATCGACGGAAAACGCGCCGCAAAAGTCGGAAGCGACGGCGACTCGAACCGTTCCCAAACCGCGATACGTGGACAGGCCGCGCAACGCCGTTGGAATCGGCGCGGGAATCACGAGACTCTTTCGTTTAACCGACGGTCCCGTTCCGCTCTTTGGCGAGAACCTCGAAAACGCCGATTTCCCAGAAGGCTCTTGGGAAATCAACGATCAGAAGGAACTCTGCGCCAATAAAGACGCGGTCATCTGGACGAAAGAAAAATATTCCGCGTTTATCTGCTCGTTCGATTTCAACCTCTCCGAAGGCGCCAACGGCGGGTTCCTCTTCCAATGTTCCGATAAAGGCAATTGGATTCCCAACACGCTCGAAATTCAGCTCCTCGACGACGCGGGCAAAGAGCCGAACTATCATTCGTGCGGCGCGTTCTACGGGTTCCAAGCGCCCTATCAGAACGCGACAAAGAAACCGGGCGAATGGAACACGATGACGATCGTTTGCGAAGGGCGGCTCGTCTCGGTCGCCCTCAACGGCAAACTCGTAAACCGCATCGACACGGCGGAATGGTTCAACCCCGCCGTCGGGCCCGACGGAACGGAAATCGAAGAGAAGTTCCGAGGTAAAACGCTCGCGTCCTTTGAACCTTACGGCTATATCGGGTTCCAAGGGCTTCACGGAAACGCGCCGATCAAAATCCGCAACGTCCAGTTTTCGCCGATTCGCAACGCCGACACAACAAAAGAAGGGTGGCGATCCTGCTTCGGAGACAAGCTTGAAAACGCGGATTTCGACCCCGCCGTCTGGTCGATCGACGAAAATGGAATCCTCCGCGCGAACAAGGACGAAATGATCTGGCTCAAAGACGAATACAAGAACTTCGTCCTCGACTTCGAGTTCAGAACGACCAAAGACGCCAACAGCGGCGTCGTCATCCAGGCGACGGATCGCGCGAACTGGATTCCCAACTCCCTTGAAGTTCAAATCTTCGATTCTTACGGACGTGACGTCGACATGAGCGACTGCGGCGCGATCTACGGACGCCGCGCGCCCGACTTCAACGTCTGCAAAGCGCCCGGCGAATGGAACCATATGACGATTTCCGTCCTCGGACCCGATATTTACGTCGTCCTCAACGATCAGCTCACGACCCATATGCTCAAATCCCAATGGAAGAAGGCCGACGAAAACCCCGACGGCTCCAAGCCCTTCTCGTGGCTGATCAACAAGGCGCCCGCCGAAACGCCCTTCGTCGGTTCCGTCGGATTCCAGGGGCTCCATGAAAAGAATCCCGTCGAATATCGCAATATCATGATCTGGGGAAAGCCCGCGTCGGATCAACAAACCGACAAAAACTGAGCTGGTCGCTACAGAAAGCGTGGGAGTTCGCTTATTTCAACGGGACGTTGCGAGTTGACGCGGAAAAGTTTCGCAACTTTTTCCGAATTTCTTCTTGCGTTTATTGAAAGCCGGGCGCGATTCCGTATAATGCGGGAAAGTTTTTAAACGTCGCGCCCGCGCCGATATGGAGATAGCGTCGCGCGACGTCCCACCTTGTTTTGAAAGGTCAAAAATGAGACTTTCCACTCTTTCTCTTATGGTCGCGTTCCTTCTCGTCGGCGCGACGGCGTTCGCCCAGCCTCCTCAGGGCGGTCGACCCGACGGCCCCCGCCCGGGCCAGATGCGCGGTCCTCGCGGCGGCGGATTCTTCGGCGGATTCATGGGAATGCGTCCCGACGGGCAGAAGCCCCTCTTCGGCGAAAACCTCGAAGACGCCGATTTCCCGGAAGGCGTCTGGTATTTCAACGACGACAAAGAACTCTGCGCCAATAAAGACGCGGTCATCTGGACCAAGGCCAAGTATTCCGCGTTCGTCTGCTCCTTCGAGTTCAACCTCTCCGAACACACGAACAGCGGCTTCTTGATTCAATGCTCCGACAAGGACAACTGGATTCCGAACACGATCGAAATCCAACTCCTCGACGACTTCGGGCAGGAGCCGGACTATCACTCCTGCGGCGCGATCTACGGGTTCCAAGCCCCGACGAAAAACGT
>CAMZHY010000199.1 GCA_947307005.1 uncultured Planctomycetaceae bacterium | reverse complement strand
ACTCCCAAGCGGCGTCCAGTATGACGTTCGCGTCAAAGCGGTCGGCGACGGCGTCGACTATAAGAGCGCCTATTCGAGCCTTGTTCGCGCGACGCCGACCTCGGCGTCCTCCTCCGTTTTCGACGACGTCGACGAATTCTTCGACGAACTCGACCTCGAGGATTACGACCTCCTTGCACGCGACGTCGCGCGGGCGTGAATTTCGGTTCGTGTTGCCGCCGCGTCTTTCTTGTGGTAAAATGAGCGGGAGCGAGTCTTAAGGAACGAGATGGGGCGAACGTCGGTCGTTTGACCCCTTGTTTTCTTCCGCGTGAGCGGCGAGACTCGAAACGAACGATTCTTCGACGCTCTACGCGTTTGCGTTGCGAACGCTCGTTGAAGCCGCCGACGCGTTCGTTCCCCGGTCCGCCGCCGGCGGGCGCCGTCTGGTCTAAACGATGATTAAATCAAAGGTTTCCGTTATGAAAAAGCCGTTCTTCGCATCGCTTTTGTCGAAAAAATCGACGTCTCGAAACGAACGAAACGTTCGCGCGGACCGCGTCCGAACTCGCGCGTTGCAGCTCGAAAGTCTCGAGTCTCGCGAACTGCTCAGCATCGCGCCGGGAAGCGTCTTTCAAGCGACCGATCACGCGAACATTTACGGCTTTATCAGCGGTCCTTTTACCGTCGAGGAAGCGCGCGCCGCCTACGACTCAAGCGCCGCGACGCGCGCTGACGACGCCGTCGTTCTTCCCGACTTTCTCTTAGACGGCGCCGAACCTCAGTCCGTCGCGTCTGTCGAGAACGATTCTACCCCGAACGTTTCCGTCGACGTCCAGCAGTTCCCCGATTCGGAGCCGTCGATCCCGAACGACTCCGCGCCCGCGCCCGTCGTCGGCGTCTCGGGTCCGGGCGAACCGTTGATTTATTACGACGCCGACAAATCGGCGATCAATACGGAAGACGACAATCTCTGCTGGGCGGCGACGGCGAGCAATATGCTCTGGCATACCGGCTGGGCGAGCGTTACGACCGCGCAAAACGAGCAGGAATTCTTTGACGCGTATTTTGTGAACTCGTGGCCCGACGAAGGCGGCAACGCGGAAACCGCCATTTCGTGGTTCTTGAACGACGAATCGTACTATAGCGGCTCTACGGGGGCTTACGCGTCCGCCGGCTACTACTCCCAGCTTATGGGGCAATACGGGGAATCGGCGTCCGATTACATTTCCGTCTATTCCGCGACGGAAAGCGGAGCTCTTCAGTCCCTGTCGACGAGTTTCGCGAACGACGACGCCGTAGGTCTTGCGATCTACGTCTATAGCTCGCAGAGCAGCGGGCACGCGATCACCTGTTGGGGCTACGCCGTCGACCCGTCGTATTCTTCGAGCGATCCAAGATATTACGCCGGACTCTATATCACGGATTCCGACGATGAAAAGAGCGGTAAAACCGACGACAATCTCAACGAGAGAAAACTCGTTTACGTGACTCTTGAATGGCATGACAGTCTTTCTCGGCTTTCTTCCAATAGCGGAGGATATCTTCTCGGCTATAACGGTCGATCCGGCGACGATCGCTACTATCTCTCGCGTATTCAAACGCTTAAACAACGTCCTGAGAAATACGCCGTCGTGGGCGACATGGAGCCGCGCTCGACGGTCGTCACGACGGCGGACGACGTTTACGACGTTTTCGACGGAAAGATTTCGCTCCGCGAAGCGATCGGCTACGCGCATCCCGGCGACACGATAACCTTCGCCGATTCCCTCAGAGGAAAGACGATCAAACTCAATTCGGAGATCGGTCAGCTTACGGTGAATAAATCGCTGACGATCGACGCGTCCAGTCTTCGCAATGAGACGTCGACCGCGCCGCAACTGACGATCAGCGGACAGAACGCGACGAGAATCCTGCGCGTCGACTGGGGCGTCAAAGACGTCGCAATCAACGGAATCAAGTTTACGAACGGCAAAGCGAGCGACTACGGCGGCGGTATTTACAACTACGGCGGGACGTTATCCCTCGAAAATTGCGCGATCTGCGACAACGCGGCGAATTCGGGCGGCGGAGCGTATTCCTACTGCGCTAATACGACGTTCGTCAATTGTCTCGTCGCGAACAATACCGCGCGTTATGGCGGCGGAGTTTATTCATATTCGGGTTCTTCCTATGCGAGAAAGACGACGCTTGTCAACTGCACCGTAGCGAACAATACGGCCAATTACGAGGGGGGCGGAATCCTCTGCAACGCGTACGCGACAACCGAGGCGTATAACTCCATTGTCTGCGGAAACGCCGTCGGGAACGCCGTCGACGACGTCTATCTGAAGGACTCCGAGGCCGTCGTCAACGCGTACAATACGCTGTCGAGTTTTTCAGCTTGGACAAACGGCGCGAGCAACTTGGTCTATAACCCGTCGAAAGCGCTCTTTAGAAACGCGGACTCGAAAAACTTCGCGCTCCCGGGCAACTCGCAGGCGGTTAATAAAGGAAATGATCTTTACGTTGCGACAAACGTCGATCTCGCGGGAAAGAACCGGATTTCCGGCGTAAGCGTCGACCTCGGCGCCTATGAATACCAGTATTCTTCCGATCTGGAAACGCTGGCGACGCCCGACGCCGTCGCTTGCGCGCCGTCGTACGGTTCGGTCAAAGTCTCATGGAAAGCGGTTCAAGGCGCGTCTGGATACCGCATCGCCTATCGGACGTTCGACGGAGCGTATACGACGGTCGACGTTGAGTCGGATAAAACGCGCTACACCGTCTCCGATCTGACGCAGGGCGAGACGTATTATGTGAAAGTCGCGGCGCTCGGCGACGGCGTTACGCAGCGATCGAGCTATTACTCGCCGGAGACGTCCGCGAAGACGCTTTCCGTCATTGTCGTGACGTCGGCGGGCGACGATACCGACGCGAACGACGGCGTCGTCACGCTCCGCGAGGCGCTTAGCTTGGCGAAATCAGGCGACAAGATCACGTTCGCCAGCTCGCTCAAAGGAAAGACGATTTCGGTTAATTCGCAGATAAGCGTGAGCAAGTCCGTGACGATCGACGCGTCCAGTCTTTATACCGCGTCGACGAAGACGCCCGGAATAACTCTGAGCGGCGGAAATTCGACGCGGATGATGTACGTCAACAGCGGCTATACGGTCGTCCTCAAAGGACTCAAGTTTACCGACGGTCGTTCGTCGGTGTGCGGCGGCGCCATCTGGAACAACGGCGATCTTACCGTTGAAAATTGCGTCTTCACGAACAATAACGCGAACAACGGCTCCTCTTTCGGCGGCGCGATCGCCGTGAAGTCGGGCGCGAAGATCACGGCGAAGTCGTCGTCCTTCAGCGGCAACGTCGGCGCGGGCGTTTTCTCCTTCCAGACGTCGCTTTCGTCCACGGTTACCGATTGCGAGTTCGCCAACAACGACTGCGACGCGTTCTATATCGTCAGCGGCGAAGTCTCGGCGACGAACTGCGACATAACCGACGCCAGCGGCAGCGGCGTTTACGTTGGAAGCTCCGGCAAAGCCTCGCTGACAAGTTGCAATATCACGGGAAGCGGCGGCGCCGGCGTTTACGTTTCCGGCGGCGAAATTTCGTTGACCGATTGCGTCGTCAACAACAACGGCGGCAGCGGGGTCTCCGTTTCCGGCGGCGCCGTTTCGCTGACGAGTTGTTCCGTAACCGGCAACGGTAGCTACGGCGTTTACGTCTCCAGTTCCGGCGTTTTCGTCGCGACGAACGCCCTTATCGCCGGAAACACCGCCAGATATGGCGCCGGCGTTGAACTCTACGGAACCGCGACGCTCTATAACTGCACGATTACCGGCAACGCCGCAAGCTACTACGGCGGCGGCGTCGAATTGAACGGATCCGCCGTCCTTAACGCGTATAATACGATTATCGCCGGCAATACCGCTTCTTCGGGCGCCGACGTCTATTTCTACGGTTCCAGTTCAAACGCCGCGGCGAACGCGTACAATACGCTGTCAAGCTATACGGCGTGGACGTCCGGTTTGAACAACTTGACCTATAACGCGTCAACGGCGCTCTTTACGAACGCAACGGCGGGCGATTATACGCTCGCCGGTAATTCTCAGGCGATCGACAAGGGGGACAACCAGCATGTCGCGACGAGTCTCGACTTAGCGGGGAACTCTCGCGTCGCCGGCGGAACGGTCGACCTCGGCGCTTACGAATACCCCAAGACGGGACCGCTCGCGACGCCCGTCAACCTGCGCGCGATCGCAAAGACGGAAACGACGATCACCCTCGCGTGGGACCCCGTTCCGAACGCGACCGGGTACCGGATCGCATGGAGGAACAAGACCGAAACCGCCAACGAATACGTTACGCTCGGCGCGTCGGAGACGTCGTATAAACTGGCCGATCTTGCTAACGACGCGACTTACTACTGGAAAGTTCAAACGCTCGGCGGCGGCGTTTACACCGCTTCCCCCTATTCGACGGCGAAGACCGTAACGCCGCGTCAGAAGCTCGGTTCCCCGACCGTTTCCGTCGCCGCCGAATCCTCGGCGATTACCGTCTCATGGACCGCCGTGCCAAACGCCGTCCGATACGCCGTCTCCTATAAACTCGCGGGGACGACGACTTGGTCGAACGAATCCGACGCGGGAACGAATCTCAGCTATACGATTACCGGACTCGCGTCGAATACCAAATACAGCGTTCGCGTCAGAGCGTTCGGCAACAACGTCGACTATTCGAGCTCCAATTACGCGACGCGAACCATAACGACCCCGAAGCCGGCGCCGAGACCGCTCGACGCGCCGACCAACCTACAGGAGACCGCGAAGACGGAAACGACGGTTACCGTCTCGTGGGACCCGGTCGCAAACGCGACCGGATATCGAATCGCGTGGAGGAATAAGGCGGATTCCGTCAATACTTACGTCACGATTAAAGACGGGTCGACGACGTCGTATAAACTGACCAAACTCTCATCCGACGCGAGCTACTACCGGAAAATCCAAGCGCTCGGCGACGGCGACGCCCGCGCCGATTCCGCCTACTCGGCGGCGCGAACCGTCGCGCCGCGTAAGAAGCTGGACGCCCCGACTCTTTCCGCATCCGCCGACGCGTCGTCGATTACCGTCTCTTGGGACGCCGTTCCCGGCGCGACGAAATATTACGTCTCCTATAAGCTCGCGAGCGAGTCGACCTGGTCGAACAACCTCAACGCCGGAACGAATCTCAGTTATACGATTAACGGTCTCGACGCGAACGCCCAGTACGACGTTCGCGTCAAAGCGATCGGCGACAATTACGACTATTCGACGTCCGATTACGCGACGACGTCCGCCGCGACGTCTTCAGAGCCGATTTTCGTCCCGCAGATTATTTCCTCCAGCGCCCAACCGACGGCGATTACCGTCTCATGGACCGCCGCTCCAAACGCCGTTCAATACGCCGTTTCCTATAAGCTCGCGAGTTCGTCGACATGGTCGAGCGAAGTCAACGTCGGAGCGAACCTCAGCCATACGATTACGGGACTCGCGCCGGATACGACGTACGACGTGCGCGTCCGAGCGATGGGCGACGGCGCCAACGACGGGGATTTCGGCTACGATACGGCGACCGTTGCGACGTCCCAGAACGTCAAGCCCGATACTCCCGCCAACCCTCGCGAAACGGCGAAGACGGAAACGACGATTACCGTCGCGTGGGACGCCGTTCCGAACGCGACCGGATATCGAATCGCTTGGAGAAACAAGGTCGATTCCGCAAACTCCTATATCACGGTCGACGCGTCGACGACCTCGCGCAAACTGACGGGACTTGACAACGCCGCGAGCTACTACTGGAAGGTTCAAGCGCTCGGCGGCGATTTTACCCCGGCGCGAACCGTCAAGCCGCGTCAAAAGCTTGCCGCGCCGACCGGAACAACCGCCGCTACGGCGACTTCCGCGACGGTTAGTTGGAACGCCGTTCCGCACGCCGTCGGATACGCCGTCTCCTATAAACTCGCGAGCGAGTCGACTTGGTCGGAGCCGGTCGACGTCGGAACGAATCGCAGCTATACGATTACCGGTCTCGCGTCGAATACCGCGTATCACGTTCGAGTCAAAGCGCTCGGCGACGAGTTTGACTACAGGTCTTCCGGTTTTTCCTCGACCCTTCGCGTCAAGACGGCCGAGACGACGGTTACCCAGCTCCCGGCGCCGAACGCGACCGTCGCCGCCGCGCCGAATTCGCTCACGGTCAGCTGGGACGCCGTGCCGAACGCCTCGCGATATAGCGTCTCTTATAAGCTTGCGAGCGAGTCGACATGGACGAACAAGAATGCCGAAACGAATCTCAGCTATACGATTACCGGACTCGAATCGAATACCGAGTACGACGTTCGCGTCAAGGCGGTCGGCGACGACGTCAATTACAAGAGCGCCTATTCTCCGATCGTTCGCGCGCAAACGACCGAGACGACGCAGCTCGCCGCGCCGGTCCCGTCTATCGAGGCGAAGACGGCGACGACGATCACGGCGGCGTGGAGCGAGGTTCCGAACGCGACCGGATATCGTTTCATCTGGAAGAATCAGTCCGACGCGTCGTTCGGCAGTCCTATCCTTCTCGACGCGTCGACGACCTCATATCAGCTTACGGGACTTGACAATAGCGCGACTTACGTCTGGAAAGTTCTCGCGCTCGGCGACGGCGTCTCCTTCCTCAACTCCGAGTACTGCGAGACGCGGCGAGACAAACCGCAGCAGACGCTTGCCGCGCCGGTCCTGACCGTCTCCGTCGCGCCAACCTCGCTGACGCTCGACTGGACCGCCGTTCCGAACGCCGAGCGATATAGTCTCTCCTATAAACTCGCGAGCGCGACGACTTGGACGAACGTCAACGCCGGAACGAATTGCAGCTAC
>CAMZHY010000198.1 GCA_947307005.1 uncultured Planctomycetaceae bacterium | reverse complement strand
TCCAAAGAACCTCCCGGAGCGGGACCGACTTGGCTGGAAATGCGAAGTTTCGCGTCGGCGCGCTTATCGGTTTCTTCAGTCGTCTGAGTCGCAAACGCGGAAGCGCCGGTCAACCCAAGCCCAACGACGGCGCTCGCGCCAAAGAAATCGCGTCTATTCATCTGAAATCTCCTAAATACGTCGTATGGTCGTCGTCCACAAAGAAGACGAACGCTGTTTCATAACATCTTAAAACGTCCGCGTTAGAGTAATTTACCGTAAAAATTCCCTCTTGCCGCGAAACGCGTCCGCAGTAGTTTATAACAGACTAAAATGTGGAAATCAAGTCTTTCGTCCACTTTTGCATCGCGTTAATCGTGTTTACAACGTCCATTCTCGATATCGTCGCGGCGTTTCCCAGAAACTCGTCGTTTACGACTCATGAAAAAGGCGCCGTCCAAACCGATGGACGACGCCCTTATCCTGAAAAAAAATCAAGTGGAAAACGCTTTAGAAAAAACCGTTATCCCACGTTGTCAACGTCATTTCTTCGAATCCTTCTTTTTAGCGCCGCTCGTTTTCTCGACGTTGTCAACGCGCTTCCAAAAACCGTTCAACAAAACTTCGAAATGATCGCGATAACCCCTTAGCGCTTTCTCAAGAGCGCGACGAGGCGCGTAAACCATCTTCTCCAACTCGGTGACTCTCTTGGCGGAACCGCCGTCCCAAACCAACAGCAAATCGTCTCGAATGATCTCGAAAACTGTTCGTCCGTCTTCCTTCGCCGTGAAGTACTCGCCGTCTTCCGAAAAAACATAGTTCGGAAGATATTTCCACAATCGATTTTTTAACGCCTCGACGGTAACGATGCCGGCGTCGTTGAGAACGTCCTGATGACGTTCAAAAAACACGTCATAGTAAATGACGCCGCCGCCTTGACTGAACCATGAGTCGACAAGATTCATGACAACTTCTTTCATCTTCTTGGAAACGACGTACAATCGCTCGTCGCAGATGAATCCAACGCGTTTAAGTTGTTTCAAAAGATCGTCGTCAGACTGACTCACGTCCAAGTTCTTCTCCGACGCAAGCGCGCGAAAACGTTCAATTTCGTCGGGATCCGTCAAAAGCAAACCTTCTTTGAAGTTCTGCGAAAGAATTTTTGCGGCAAGATTGGCTTGCCTTCGCCAATCGTCGTCGGAATTCGAAACGGAGACGTCGGAAGAAACTGTGAAGTTTTCGCCGACATGCCAATTGTTTTTTTCGCTCTCAGAACGTTCTGACATGGGGGACCGACTAGTTTTCGTCGTGGATGCAGCCTCTTTTGTCGCCGTCGAGTCACGATCCTTAACGTCGTCGACCAGACTACGCAAAAACGTTTTGCCGTCGCCGTAGAAAGAAGAATCGACAAACGCAACAGAACCGTTCGCAAGAAAATCGCCCTTCAACGAAGCGTGCGACGAATCAGCGAGCGTAAAACCGTCGCCGCTCGGAACGAAACGTTCAGGAACGCTTTCCAATACGAGTTGAACTAGGTCGCGTGGAATATAACTCCGTTCGACCAACTCGTCGACTGTTCGAACGGAGGCGGGAGCGCCCCAAAGTCGCAGTATTTCGTCAAAGACTTTATAAAGTTCGCCTCTTTTATCGCGGACGACTTCAAAATACCGTTCGTAAAACATGTGCTTCGGGAAACGCGCGGCGATAAACGATCGAAGGACGCGCCAATCCGAAATTCCGCTTGAAATTAGCCACGAGTCGTTCTTCTCAAAAAACGATTCGTAATAGACGACCAACGTGTTGTTTCTCAAGATGGAATCAACCGCGTCCCCAAGTTTTTTCTTAAGGTCGTCCGATATCGACCACGCGCGCAAACCGCACAATATCGCGTTACGGCAAATAGCTCCTCGAATTTTGGCGACGGGCGGTTCAAGTTCGACGCCTAGGTTTTCACATTCTTGACGAAAAGCGTCGATATCCCCGTCGTTAAATAAATCCAAACCGTTTGGATATTTCTCGACAAGAACCTTTTTGATCGCCTCGCTTCTGGTAAGAGGTCCCTTTTCTTCTTGGGCTTCAATTGGCTCGCTTCTAAAAGAACCGCCAGCCGCTATGAACTAGGCGCGAACTTCCTCTTCCGTCGCCTTAGCGCGGGGACCGGCGACGCGAAGGAATTCCTTATAGAAGTCGTCGAAATCGGAGAAATCGCGACTGAATTGCCTATTGGAAAACCGACTCTTTACGACATACTTCGCAATTGTCGAATACTCTGAGCTAAAGTCAGAATCAGACGTCAAGAATTCCGCGCCGTCGTCCCGATTTATACGCTTGCGGAAAATCTCTAGAGCCAACAAAGCGACTTCGTCAATTTCCGCCGGAGTCTTATTCGTCAAAAAATCTGCGACGAGCTCGTTCAACTCTTCAAAGAAGACCTCCTGCCGCGACACGTCAAATTCGTCAAACGGCGTGAAAACCTCATTGACGGCGCTCTCAACGTCGTCATACAGATCATCCTTGAATTCGGAAACGCTTTCTCCATCCTCTTCAAGTCTCGCTCTAAGGTAGAAAAGGCGTCGGAAAGTCTCAAAATCATAAGGACCGAGAGGTTTCCCGTCAAAATACCGTTTAGCGATTTCTTTCGCTTCGTCGCAAGTTGAACGCCAAACGACGTCCTTAAACTCAGTAGAGCTGTCGGTGAAGTCGAACTTTTCATCGTCCGCGTTTTCGACGCCGTCCTCAATACCGGATTCTCCAGACGAATCGTCCTCCGTATGAATTTGACCGCTTTCCAAAAGAGTCTCAAACTGACTCGCAAGATCTAGGTCGTCTCGCAATTTGTCGTGTCTTGAAAGACGCCCTGCTCGATACATCAAAGCTTCGTAGTGTTCGGCGCTGGAAAAATACGCGATTCGTTTCGCTAAACGCGTCTTACGAGACTCAAGTCTGCCAACCAAAGTTCCGCCGGCGTGGAAAAACAACTCCCTAAGAATGGAGTCGATGGCGTCGTCAAGTTTCTCGTCGGTAGCGACGTCCCTCTGAGGATAAATCTCAGAGAGAAAACCAACCGGATCCTCGGCAAAATCAGGAACTTTCTGAAAAATATAGTCCCTGAAAACTTCGAATTCAACCGCGGAAATAAGCGTTTTAAGAGGGAAGAACTGATTAAGAACGTCGTTTACCGCCTTCAACAACACGCGGCCTTTATCGCCGTCGCCGTTTAACTGATACGACGCGGATCTTTCGCGCCCCTCGGCATGCCGCGCGCTCTCCTGAGATTCGCGATAACTGCGTCGGGGTCTTTCCCGAGTTTCATCTCCTCTTGAACCGCCAAAGTTTTCACTGGAACCCACGCGGTCGGAGTCCTCGTTCAGGTCGTCTTCGTAGTCGTCGTTATGCATCTCAAAATCTCTGTGGTATGATAAATTGACGGAAGTCTTTTCTCGAAATCGACTCCCGAAAGTAATAGGTATTTTTTGTTTTCATAGCCTTGGGCCCCGCCCCTCGGTCATACGTTGAAGGGGGGCGGGTAAAAACAACCGCAACTCTCCACGCGTCTTCATTAAACAGGAAATAGAAAGGGCGACGAAATATCGTTCGGTAGCGACAACCTATTCTTTTCTTTATAGCGAAAACAATCCGGGACGAAACACCCCAAGAATCTAGGGAGACTCCACTTTCCCAAGGTATGAAAAATTAGGAGGTAACGATAATCACTCCACAGTTATTCTATGAAGGGCGCCTTTCCTGTCAAGGCGTCGACGCTGCAAAGTTTATTTTTTTATTTTAACTACAGAAACAATCATCGGTTATTACAAATCTATATGTTAAAAACAAACGATCGGACGCCGATTCTTCGACGGCGTTCCGACCGTTTTCAACCTTCTATGGAAAGCCATGTTACTTACGCATTGCGGCGCCGTCGGCCTGACGCGCCGTCAACGTTCCTCCCGTAAGCGCGTCCGAGTCGCGATCCCCTGTGGAACGACGAGAGTAGCAGTACGTCGTTTCCTCGCAGAGAAGACTGACGTCTTCGGGCGCAGACTGCAGCATCGCTTGAACTTTCTGATTGCCAGGCGCGAGAGCTTCGGCGTGGACGCGGAAAACTTTCGACTCGCCTGCCTTCAGACAAGCAATCTTCTTAAACAGCGCCTTGGAATCCTCTTCGTAAACGTATCCGCGACCGTCTTCAACCGTCAGCGGTTTCATGCCGCCGCCTAGGAAAATACCGGTGTTGATATCGTGAGCGTCTCGAGTTCCGTTATTCTCAACCACGAGTTCGTAAACGCATGTCTTTCCAACCGCGACGGGATCTTTCGGCGCGTTGACGCGCATCGCCAGCACGGCGATCGACTCGACGTTTACCACGGACTTGGCTTGGGCGACAAGACCCGTTTGATCGACGGCGACCGCTTCAAACCTAGCGTTTCCCGAAGCGTTGACGCGACAAACAACGCTAAAGGACGTCTCTTCGTTTGGTCGAATGTAGGGCGCGACCCAGTAAACGCGACGTTTCTCCTCGTTGCGACGCGCTTGATTGGAGCAACTCAACGCCTCGACTCCACTGGGCAGTTGCGCTACAACGTCGACGTTCTGAAGCGTCGCGTCCCCGTCGTTTCGGACGCGCACGATCGCCTCAAATTCTCCGTCGACAAATTGAAGGTCGGGCGTTTCGACCACGACGTTCAACCGACCTCGGAGAGTCGTCACCTTCTTCGTCGCCTTTGCTTCAAGCCCGTAGGCGCCCGTCGCTTGCGCGTCAATCACGAAAAAGTCTTCCGAAACGGTCTTCACGGACATTTCGATCGTCTTTTCTTCGCCTGCGCGTAAGAGTCCGATTTTTTGAGTCGCTTCGTTCTCGCCTGTCGAGACGTTAAGCGTCACGTTCTCGGCGTCGCCGTTCCCAATATTGCGCACGCGCAATCGGTAACGGTCTTCGACTCCCCATTCGATAGAATCGCGCCCTTCGATGAGCGTTTCAAGAATCGGCTCTTGAACTTCGACTTCGGCAAAGGTCGACGGTCGTTCGAAATCGAAGGCGCTCGTCAAACCGAAGGACGCTCGTTTCGTTGGAGTCAAGCTCAGAGCAAGCGTCTGTTCGTCGCCGGGATTAAGAACGCCAACCCTCCAGACGCACTGTTTCGCATCGCCTCGCTCGTTTTCTTCTTGAATC
The DNA here is from genome assembly GCA_947307005.1 of uncultured Planctomycetaceae bacterium. Lineage (GTDB taxonomy): Bacteria > Planctomycetota > Planctomycetia > Pirellulales > Thermoguttaceae > RUG369. Next base: position 1,720 of record CAMZHY010000198.1, on the reverse strand, counting down.
GACGCGTCGCCAACGCTTGGGACGGCGCGAAGATTAACGACGCGTTCGGGAATATCCGTCGTGACGACCAGTTTCCTCGCGACTTCCGAACCGACGTTCCTCACGCGAATCGTGTAAGTCGAAGATTGACCGACGGTAAGCTTGCGCGGTCCAAGGGAGTCGACCTCAATGTTAGGAGCGCGTCCTTGAGAAAGCGCGGCTTCAGACTCCGAAGACTTGCTCGCTCGAACCTCGTTCGTCGGCAAAACCCCTTCAAGACGATTGTCAACAACCGCGACTTCCTCGAGCGCGTCTTCCGCAGAAGAGGCTTCGTTGTCGTTTTCAACCGTCGACGCAATTTTACGCCCTTTCACGCTCTTTTCAGGAGCGACAGTCTGGGTTCGGGAAGCGTTTCTTTTAACGCTTTTTTTAGTCTTCGATTCCGCTTCGACGACAACGGCGACCAGCGGGGGCTCCCCGTCGGAATCATCCAAGCTCTCTAGTTCGTCGTCCGTTTCTTCTTCATCGTCTAAGAGTTCGTCGTCCTCCTCCTCGGTTGAAAGGACGTCGTCCTCGTCGTCTTCAGAAAGCCCGGCTTCTTCGTCTTCGGTCTCGTCCTCGTCGTCTTCTTCCCCGTCTTCAAGAAGTTCAAGGGAGGATGGAAACGGATTTGCCTTCAAACTACGACGAACCGATCTCCTCGGCGCCGCCTTTGAAGCTTCAACGTCGACCGTTTCGATCTCGTCAGGCTCCTCCTCGAGTTCGTCGAGCAATAACGAGGCGACTCCGCCCGTTCCCGACGATTTCACCGACGAAACGCTCTTCGAGGACGGACGAGCGGCGAGACTTGAACGAATGGAACCCGCAGATGCGCTCGGCGTTTTCACGGCGGTCGGCGCCGAGGGCGTCGTCGTTTGACGTTGAGCGCTCGGTCGAGACGGCTGTGCGACGGGACGACTCTGAACAGGCTGTTGCGCTTGAGGACGAGGCGCGACGAGCGCGTTGGGAGGCATATTGGTCGCGACAGGCTGCGAAATCGTCGTCGTATCGACGAGAGGCGCCGTCTGTTCGGACTGTCTGTTAAACGGATTCAATTGCGAAAGCAGCGAACGGCGCGGGCCGCTCTGAGCCGTCGCGGGAACTTCGCTTCGAGATTGAGCAAATCCGGCCGCCTGTCCCCAACAATTCTTCACGCCAATAGGCGCGATCAAGAGCAGCGACAACATGATCGCCAACTGCGCGTTACGCTGCTTATTAAACGTTCTCTTAATCATCGTGCGACTTCTTTCTTTCAACGGCGTCCGATTTGATAACCGAATGACTCGCAACCCGACGCGTTCACTCGCGCCAAATTACAATCCGGTATGCCCGAAAATAGGCCCTACGGATCGTATCGACTATCGCGCCAACTCTTATTAGAAGTTTTTTGACTTTTACGTAATTTATCCGTGAAAAAACAAATTTAACGTTTTTAACTGTTTTTCCCTTCAATCGACTTATTCCGAAGAATAACTCGTCGCGTCGTCCACGCGCAAATTTCCAACAGCGCCACCAAGAAAGGCCGACATAATTACGCGCGGCGCAAGTTGCAGGAAACGGCGGCGTCGTTTATAATCGCGCCGTTGCGTTCTGCGCTCTAACGAACCGTAGAATCGCGCGTCAGGAATCCGTTCCCAAATGAACGAGGATCGTCTGGAATGTTTTTACTCGCGTTTTTGCTATATCCCATTGTTGAGCTAGT
>CAMZHY010000197.1 GCA_947307005.1 uncultured Planctomycetaceae bacterium | reverse complement strand
GAGCCGACGAGCTTTTCGGCGCCGTCGACGCAAAGTTCATACTGGCGCGAATAGGGCCTCGCGACGACGGAAACGGTCTTGTTCGGGAAGATCAGGGCGACGCCGGGTCCCCACGAGTTGGCGCGCGTTTCGTCGCCGACGTCGAGCGCGACTTTGAGCGCGGCGGCGCCGTCGAGCCAATCGCGTTCGAGATACGCGCAAGTTTCCGTCGGCGCGAAGATTTCGCCCGGCTTCCCCTCGTTGACGACGGAAATTCGCGGCGAAATATCGCTCAAATGAACGCGCCACGACGCGTCGAGTTCCTCAAGAAACGGCTCTTCAAAGAGTTTCTCGCCTGATTCGACGGGAGGGGAAACCTGCGGCGGATTGAAGAATAAGCTGACGCGCTTGCCCTTCGGCGGCCACGGAAGATCGCGCGAGAGCCATTCCGGTCGTTTCTTATAGGGGAATCGCTCTTCGATTTCACCCGTCTCGAAACGGTCGTAAGCATAAGCGCCTTCGAGCGGTTTCGCGTCGGCTTTCCATTCTTCTTTCCAATAATTGGCGACGGGCGCGCCCGTCAATCCTCCGACGGGATAGGTATTTCCGTCGATCGTCACCCTAGCCTCCGGCGCCAGCGCGCGGATCAATTCCTCGCCCGTCGTTAAATTACGGAGCGAGACGGTCGCGGCGTTCGGCGCGAGGAGAATCCGGCGTTCGATCAGCCCGTTGGTCAAAGTCAACTCCTTCGCGTTTTCGTCGAATTGAATCTCCGAAACGTAAGGAGCCGGGTTAAGGAGCCAATCGGGACGCGAGGCGTCGTCCGCCAGAGTTGGCGTCAGCGTCGTCGCGAACGATAAAAGAGCGTAAATAACAAAGAAGAAGCGGCGCATTATTCTTACTACGATTTCTCGTTGGGACGCGACGTCGAATCGGCTTCGAGATCGCGTCGTTTCGTCATATCGAAAGTCGTCGGGCAACCTTAAACGGACTCCCGAAGACCGACTACGTCTCATTTTAGCAGGAAGAAAACGCGCTTGCCAGACAGAGGACTCGATTTTGAACAGATTCGTCGCGCCGTTTTTTCTCGTGAATTACGCGGCGTCTCTTCAAATTCAGAACGCCGATTCCTATAATATGGTCTTGATTGGTCTTTGCGGCGCGCCAAAGCGTCGCGCGAATAGGAGAAACATTTTATGAAACGTGCAATTTCCGCGATCTTTTTCTCGCTCATCTTCCTCTTGCCGACGCTCGTCGCCAACGCGGACGACGGCGCCATCTATCTCGGAGCGCGACGCGAACTCTTTATCGACGATTTTCTCGTCAATACGCTCGACGGCGTCGAACTCACGTTCCACCGTCCCGAGCGTAAAGAGGTCGTCATGGAGTTTGACCGTCCGTGGGAGATGGGAGGCGAAGGCTACGCGACTGTTTTGAAGGTCGGCGACAAATATCTGCTCTATTACCGCGCGTGGGGACTCGGCGACGGCGTCCCGATGTGCTACTGCCTCGCCGAAAGCGTCGACGGACGCAACTGGACGCGCCCTGAACTCAACCTGTGCGATTACAAGGGCGTAACGTCGAACAATATCATGCTCGACGAAGTCGCCGGAACGGATCTCGGAACGCAAGACTTCACGCCCTTCCTCGACGAACGACCGGGCTGCCCTGAGGACGAACGCTACAAGGCGATCGGGAACGGATACGGCGCGTTCAACGATCCTAAAAGAAACGGCGTCTTCGCGTGGAAGTCGCCCGACGGCGTTCACTGGACGCTCATGCACGAGGGACCGGTCTACACGGACGGAAAATTCGACACGCAGAACGTCGCGTTCTGGTCGACGCTCGAGAAGAAATACGTTCTGTTCTATCGAGAATTTATCAACAACGTCCGCGTCGTCGTCCGCGCGACGTCGGACGACTTCATCCACTGGAAGCGAGAAGGCGAAATCCAGTTCAAACACGGCGGCGGTCCGACGCTGCGCGAGCAGTTCTATACGAATCAGATTCAGCAGTACTACCGAGCGCCGCACATCTATATCGGGCTTCCGACGCGCTACGTCGACAACGGACTCGTCGCGTCGACGCCGCAGCTCCCGGAATGGCAGGACCGTCAGCGTCGCATGAAGATTTACAAGGGGGGCGATCGCCTCGGCACGGCGACGACGGACACGATCCTGATCACGTCGCGAAACGGGGTCAACTTCAAGCGGGCGAACGACGTCTTTATCGCGCCGGGACTAAGAACGTCGTCGAACTGGTTCTACGGCGACAACTACACGGCGTGGAACTTCTTAGAGACGCCGTCTGCGGACGACGACTCGCCTAACGAGCTTTCGATCTACGCGTGGGAGTCGACGAATTCGCTCAAGCCGTCGCGTCTGCGACGTTACGCGCTGCGAATCGACGGGTTCGGGTCGCTCCACGCGAAGACGAAGGAGGGAGTCGCCGTCACGAAGCCGCTGAAGTTCGAGGGGAAAGAGCTGTCGCTGAATGTCGCGACGTCTTCCGCCGGGTACGTCAAGGTCGAAGTTCTCGACGCCGACGGTCAGGTCGTTCCGGGGTTCTCCGCCGACGATTGCGACCTCATTTTCGGCGATTCGCTCGACCGTCGCGTCTCGTGGAAAGGAAAAGCGGACATGTCGGCGCTCGCTAAGGAGAAGATTCAACTCCGCTTCGTCATGTACGAGGCGGACGTCTACTCGCTCAAGTGGGAATGATACCTCAAGACGAGGACCTCCAGCGGCGCTAGACGCCCTTCGAATCGCTCGGGACATTCGACCCCGTATTCTTCGGGAAAGAGGCGGATCGACGCGTTTGCCTCTTTCTCGAAGATATTGACGAGGACAACGACCGCCTCCGAGCCGTCTCCGCTCTTCCACGCGCCGGCGACGACCGGACGCATTGTAATCCCCGACGAGGTCGTCGGCTCGAGTTCCGTTTCGACAACGGGGGGGCGCATTAACGTCCCTTCGTTGAAAAAGCCCGTCAATTCGCGGCGCGCGTCGACGACTTTCTTGAGAAACGCCATTCGCGCGTCGTTGTAGACGACGCACGCGTTAATCCAGCCGAGCTGCTGACCGTAGGTCAACGATTCGGCGAGATGATACCGGAAATAAACGTCGTCGTCGCGCGTCGCTCCGTCGGTGTACCGCCCGAGCATTTGGAAGTAGCCCGAATAAATCGCGGGAAACGCCGGAACGAGATCCCCTCTGGTCCAAATCCACGTGAGAAAACCGTCGAACGCGTCCGCGTACGCCTCGGCGTTCGATTCGCTGTAATAGAACGAGTTTTTCGGTCGGTCGGCGGTAATTGTCTTCATCATTTCACGGTATCCGTCGGACCAATACGAGCCGCCGCCCGGCAGATGACCGTGTTCGCGACTGCGACAGGGGACGGGCGCGACGGCGGAAATCTGATCGAAATAGATTCCGTCGACGGGCGCGACCTTCTCTATTCCCCTCGCAACCTCTTCGATAATCTCGCGCCACCGCATGAAGCCGGGGCAAATCGGGGCGAGTCGCGTTTTCTCTCCGCTCGCTTTGACTTGAGGATAGACGTAAAATCGCGGCGAGTCCCCCGCGTCGAGCGCCGCGCCGTGAACGCCGACGTCGGCAAAATTCTCGGCGAATCCTTCGTCGGCGTCGTCCATTTCCCAACTTACCGCGTTAAGATACGGAAAGACGTAAATTCCCGCGTCTTTGAGCTTTGGCAAACCGTCGAGAAACTCTTGCCGCGCCGGGAGAAAATGCGGATAGTTGATATTGAAGGGAATCTCGTGCCAGTTGTAGACCTGATAGCCGACGGGCGCGTCGAGGCGTTTCTTCAATTCAATCGCGGCGTCGACCCAGTAATCTTTGCCGAACTTTTCGGAAACGGTCGCGAGGGTCATCGGGCGCGCGTCGAGTTGTTTCTCAGAATTGGGAATGTAATCGCAGATCCAGAACGCGATTTCTTTAAATTGCGACGGAGTATCGGGACGGCCTTTAACGGGAAGCCATTTCGCGCGGCTTAAAACGAACTCCTTGTAGATCGCCGTCGCGTCGAACCAGTCTCCGTCAAACGTCTGCCACCGCGTTTCGCCCGCGAGCGTGAAGGAATTGCGCGTCGCGCCGATATTGATCGCGGGGAACGCCGCGCGAATTCGCCCTTCGCCCCGTTCGACGACGACGTCGAACGTCTTCATGCACGCGTCGGGGTCGTGAACGCCCAGATAAAGACCGTTTTTCTCGCCCCAGTACGCGAAATACTGCATCGACGCGACGTGATCCGGATAGCTATAGAACGCGCGATACCCGTTTTTGCCCGCGTCCAGAATCGCGCGTCCCGAACGGTCGGGGACGAAAAGGTTCAGCTTCGCCCCGGCGACGGCGGGGAAAGGGTACGTCGCTTCGACGACGGAACAGTCGGGATTGTCGTTCGTTACGGCGACGTTCCACGTTATCCCCGTCGCGTCGGGCGCGCACTCGACGTCGACGGAAATTCCTTCGTAACCGAGCGGGTTCGCAAAACACGCCTTAACTCGATCGCCGACGAGATGGAATTCAACCTCGCCCCACCCCGATTCGGACGTGAGGGCGACGGTCTTGCCGTTAGAATCGACGAAGCGCAAAGAGAAGATTTCGCCCTCGACGACGTCGATATTGCCAAACTGCCCTTTCTGAAAACGAGCGCCGTCGTCCGTCTTCAGGATCGTCAGCGACCACCGATCTTGATGAAAAACGCAAGTCTCCTCCTTAGCGAAGACGCAGACTGTGGAAGCGAATAGAACTATCGATAAGAACGCAAGCGTTACGATAAAGGATTTCGAGCGTTTGGTCATGGCTTGTCCTTTCTTATTCTTGGGAATATCGACGGCTAGCGCAGCCTAAGGCAAACCGCAACGTTATTGATAACCTCTCAAAACCGCATTGTCAAGAATATAAGGTTATGAGAGATTATGTTTCCCAAAGAACGAGACGTCGATAAGAAGGCGCAACAGAAAATGCGTTATGTTGGTTCTATAAGAAAGCTTCTAGATTCTTCTTTAACTCGGGAACGTCAATGGTAAGCGCTTCCCAAACCAATTCCATATCGACGCTTTCATAATCGTGGGCGTGAAGATTACGCAAAGTCTTGATTTCATGCCAAGGAATATCGTCATGGGCGCCTGAAAGTCGTCTGAAAGCCTGCCTACGAGTTTGCCAATTTGAATAATGCACACGCTGCATGACAATTGGAAAGACGCTCTTCGCTGAAATTCTTCCCAGCCGCCTTTTGATATTCTTTCAATAGCGACTCAATCGTATCGCAATACTCGACGATCTTCCGAATCGTTTGATAATCGTCATTCCTCATAGAGCAGAATTCCTTCCGCTTCGATAACGTCGAGAAACTGTTTGTCCCTAATCCCAGTCGTTACAACGTCGACATGGCGTTAAACGTGTCTTCGAGCGCATGAACGAATGAACAATAGTGGATAAGTCCGTGTAAATCGTCGCCGTTGATAATAAAATCTACGTCGCTTTCGTCTCAGCCGTTTAATTCCAAATTTTTGCGCGATCGGAATTGCCTTCTCCCGGATTTCATCCATCGTGTAGACCATGATTCAACCTCCTGGGAGTCGAACGCTATTTTACCAAACAAGAAGGCAAAATAAAGCGGCGTCGAGCGGCAACTACTGTCTTACGGATTCGATTCAACAAGTTTGAAGACGCGAAATCCTACGTCCGGCGTCGACGGCGCGCCCCCCTGCGCGGCGAGTTCCGCGCGGAGTTTTGCGCCCGCGCGGCGGATCCGTTCTTTTCCGATTTCGCTAATATTCGCGTAGCCCGCTTTGCGCGCTTCCGTCTTCGCGCCGCATTCTTCCGGAATCTGGACCATTATGAAACGGCGTCTCCCGCCGTCTTCCGCGTTGAGTCGCATGACGGCGTCGGCGGTCGTCGCGGAGCCGGAAAAAAAGTCGAGGACAAGATCGCCGTCCTTCGTCGTTTGGTCGATTAAAAAGCGAATCAACGGTTCGGGCTTCGGATTCGTGAAAATCTTAACGCCGGAGAAGAGCGCGTAGAGTTGTTCCGTCGTCGCCTTCGTCGGGAAAAGCCCAAGGGACGTGACGAGTTGCCGGCGGTTCTTATACTCGGCGAGAAACTCCTTTCGCGCCGGGTATTTCTTCGGATTCTTCGGAAAGATAATCCGTCCTTCCTTAACCCATTGATTCAATTTGTCCTGCGTATACGGCGTTTCAAAAGAGAAAGCGCGCCCCGAATGTGGATCGACGATCGTTCGAACGGGGAGCCCCTGCCCCAGTCTTTGCAAATACTGGCGTTTCCAGACGCCCCTTGGGTCGCCGTCGGGGTTCGAAAAGCCGTCGGCGGCGTCGCGTTCTAGCCCTTTGAAACGAAAAAGAGCCGGATTCTTGGCGTAAACGACGATATATTCGTGATTTTCTACGATCATATTGGCGGTCGCCATTCCTTGCGCCGCCTTTTTCGTGTTCCAGTTCAAAACGGCGATAAATTGTTTTTCGCCAAAGACTTCGTCGCAAATTTTGCGGAGATTCGCAAGCTCAACGTCGCTGATCGATATGAAAATCACGCCGTCGTCGGTCAGCAGCTCCCGCGCGAGAATCAGCCGCGAAAAGATCATTGAACACCAGTCCACATGACGGCGCGGATCGGTCGTCTCGTCCTCATGAGAACGACCGCGCCCCGACGCGGCGAGACGCCCCGAACGCCGCGCGTATTCCTCGCAGTCGACGCGGAAATCGTCGGCGTAAAGGAACGCGTCCGACCCCGTGTTGTACGGCGGATCGACGTAGATCGCTTTGACCTTATTGCGATACTCCGACTGGAGGAGTTTCAAAGCGTCGAGATTGTCCCCCTCGATATAGAGATTCTCCGTCGAATCCCAATCGACG
>CAMZHY010000196.1 GCA_947307005.1 uncultured Planctomycetaceae bacterium | reverse complement strand
CTCGAAATCGCCCTTTTCCTTCCGGAGGGCTTCGCGCAACGTTTGAAGCGCGCGGTTATACTGCTTGGGATCCAACGTCTTACGCTTTTATCAAGGAAAAGACCCTCTGCATTCCCACCGCTTTCTGCTCATATGGAGGAGAAGCTCTCGATAAAAAGACGCCGCTCCTGCGTTCAATGGAGTCGCTCAATAAGCAGGCTTTGCGTATCTTGAAACTGTTTGGGGTTAAAGACGTCAAGTACGTTCGTACTTCCGTTGGACCTGAGCAAGAGTATTTTCTTATCGATGAAAAAGTGTTCAATCAACGCAAGGACCTTGTTTTGACCGGACGTACGCTTTTTGGCGCAAGACCGCCAAAGGGGCAGGAACTTTCCGATCATTATTTTGGTTCGATCAAACCTCGCGTCGCCGCATATATGTCAGAACTTAACGACGAGCTCTGGAAGCTTGGAATCCTTGCGAAGACGCAACATAACGAAGTCGCACCCTCGCAACATGAAATAGCTCCCATCTACGCGACGACAAACATTGCGACAGATCATAACCAACTGACGATGGAAATCATGCAGAAGGTTGCGATGCGTCATGGTCTTGTCTGTGTTTTGCATGAAAAACCGTTTGCCGCAGTCAACGGTTCCGGAAAACACAACAACTGGTCAATGGCGACTGATACCGGCGTCAATCTTCTTACGCCGGGCGACACGCCATACGAGAACGCGCAATTTCTTCTTTTCCTCTGCGCCGTAATTAAGGCGGTTGACGATTATCAGGATCTTTTACGTCTTTCCGTCGCAACAGCTGGGAACGATCATCGACTTGGGGCCAACGAAGCGCCGCCGGCTGTCGTTTCAATTTTCCTCGGCGACGAGCTTACTGCAATTATGGACGCTATCGTCAACGACATTCCTTACGTGGGCGCCGAAAAAACCGTTATGAAACTTGGCGCCAGCGTTCTCCCAAGATTCAATCGCGACGCTACGGACCGAAACCGAACCTCTCCTTTTGCCTTCACGGGCAATAAGTTCGAATTCCGCATGCTTGGTTCGTCGAACAGCATTGCATGCGCGAACATCATGCTCAACGCCGCGGTGGCGGAATCTCTTGAAATCTATGCAGATCGCCTCGAAAACGCCGAGAACTTTGAAACGGCTCTCCATGATATGATTCAAAAGACGTTTCGCGATCACCGTCGCATTATCTTTAACGGCAATGGTTATGACGACGCATGGATCAAAGAAGCGACGGAAAAACGGGGACTTTTGAATTTACGTACGACAGCCGACGCCCTTCCTTGTCTGTTGAGTCGTAAGAACGTTGACATGTTAACGCGTCAAGGAGTTTATTCCGTGGCAGAAATCGAGTCTCGTTATGAAATAACGCTCGATAACTATTGCAAGACGGTCAATATCGAAGGATTGACCATGGTCGACATGTCGCGTCGCGACATTTTGCCGGCAATTGAAGCCAACGTTAAGGATCTTGCCGAAACATGTCAATCCAAAACGGCGGTTCTTTCGGAGTCTGCGTGCCAGTATGAACGGGGGCGTCTTGCGAAGCTATGTCGTCTTGTTGACTAGATCGACGCCGCAACTTCGACGCTTGAATCTGTTTTGGTTAAATATAAGACGGCTGACGACATAACGGCGGCATCTATTGTTATCCGCGACGAGGTTCTACCAGCGATGGCGGAATTACGTTGCGTATGCGACGAAGCGGAAACGTTCACTGCGGAAAAATATTGGCCTTTCCCGACGTATGAGAAATTGCTGTTTAGCGTTCGCTGAGGATATTAATGTCTGTTGAATTTTGGTTTTTGACGGGAGCCGCGCTTGTATTTTGGATGCAAGCGGGCTTTGCGATGGTGGAATCCGGGTTCACGCGTTCCAAAAACGCCGGTAACATCATCATGAAGAACCTTATGGACTTCTGTATTGGAACGGTTGCCTTTTGTCTCCTGGGTTATTCTCTCATGATGGGAGAAGACGCTTTGTGGGGAGTGATTGGGATTCCCAATTTTAACCTTTTCCTTCATTACAAGGAGTTTATAGCAGGTCAGGAAGAAGGTTTTACCGACGCTTCTACGTTTGTATTTAATTTGGTTTTCTGCGCGACAACAGCGACGATTGTGTCAGGCGGCATGGCTGAACGCATGAAATTTGTCGCTTACTGTCTATGTTCAGCAACCCTTTCACTTTTTATCTATCCGATCGAAGCGCACTGGATCTGGGGCGGCGGTTGGCTTGCGAAAATCGGATTTCACGATTACGCAGGGTCATGCGCCATCCATATGGTCGGAGGAATTGCGGCGCTTATGGGCGCGGTATTTCTAGGCCCTCGGATCGGAAAATACCGACGAGACGCTTCCGGTAAGGTGACGAGGGTAAACGCGATTCCGGGGCATTCCATGACGCTTGGAGCGCTCGGGGTCTTCATTCTATGGCTTGGTTGGTACGGTTTCAACGGCGCCGCCGCGACAACCCCGTCGGAACTATCTTCGATCTTCCTTACGACAACAGTTTCGCCTGCGGTATCCACTTGTGTGACAATGGTTTATACATGGCTCAAAAATGGCAAACCCGACGTCTCAATGTGTCTTAACGCTTCACTGGCAGGACTAGTTGGCATAACAGCCGGTTGCGACGCCGTAGATTGCGTCGGCGCGATGGTAATTGGAGGCGTTTCTGGCGCTCTCGTCGTGTTGGTTGTTGAATTTTTAGACGTTAAATGCCACGTTGACGATCCTGTCGGCGCTGTTGGCGTACATATGGCTTGTGGAATTTGGGGCGTTCTAGCTGTTGGATTACTTGCCAACCCAGAAGCTCCCGCTTCTCTTAACGGTCTTTTCTACACAGGGCGTTTTGAGGTTTTGAGGACGCAGTTTATCGGTTTTGTATCCGTTGCCGCGTACACGATTCTTTTGACCTCCGCCGTCTTCTGGTTTATCAAGAAGACGGTAGGACTACGTGTTTCAGAGGAAGATGAATTACTCGGTTTGGATACAACTGAACACGGCTTGCCATCCGCGTATCCTGATTTTGCACCAGCGGTTAATAAGTATGGCTCCTATGTCCTTGAAGACGGAGCGACTTTTGTCTCTGGGGACGTTCCCAAGGCGGAAGCCGTTCCTGTCGTCAGGGTTCCGTCTTTTTCAAACGATGGTGAACCTAAGTTCACTAAAATTGAGATTATATGTAAAGAATCGCGTTTTGACGCTCTTAAGAACGCTATGACCGCGCTTGGAATTACCGGCATGACCGTATCCCACGTTTTAGGTTGCGGCGTTCAAAGAGGTCGACCTGAGTATTACCGCGGCGTTCAAGTCGAAACCAATCTTTTGCCAAAAGTTCAGGTCGATATCGTCGTAAGTAAGGTTCCGGTAAGGTCTGTCATAGAGACGGCGAAAGCGGTCCTGTATACGGGACACATTGGCGATGGAAAGATTTTTGTTTCCGACGTTGAGAACGTCGTCAAGGTTCGCACCGGCGAAGAGGGATACGACGCTCTCCAAGACTGCGAATAAAGAGGAGTAATGGGAAAAATCGGATCGGTTTTAGTTATTCCTCTTTTTAACGAGCGCTGGTCATCGATCTTTGGGATTCTCCTACAACATTCAAGATAACTCGAAAAAAGAGTGAAGTCGACGAATGTTTTTAACGTTTTTTCCGTTTGTAAATTCTCCGAAATATTAAGGCTTAGATTTGATAGAAACGTCGTTTGACGGCGTTAGAAACGAGGACATAACATGTGTTCGATAATGGGGTATTGTGGAGCAACGGTTTGTTTGTCAATTTTTGAAGAAGGGTTTAAACAAACGGTCTCTCGCGGTCCCGACGAAAGTAATATTGTTGATACAGGGAATGGACTTCTTGGTTTTCATCGTCTTGCTATCATGGGATTGACCCACGACGGAATGCAGCCATTTCAACTTGGAGACAGCTGGATTGTCTGCAACGGAGAAATCTATGGTTTTGAAAAGATAAAGTCAGAACTGTCGGCAAAATATCAATTTAAAAGCGAGTCTGACTGTGAAATCCTACTGCCAATGTATTGCGAGTACGGCGTCGATATGTTTAGAAGACTTGACGCGGAATTTGCTCTCATTTTATATGACGGACGGACAAACGAATACGTCGCAGCCAGAGATCCTATCGGGATTCGACCTCTTTACTACGGTTACGATGATCGAGGCGTTATTGTTTTTGCGAGTGAAGCGAAAAACCTTACGTCGATTTGCGCTAAAATACATCCTTTTCCTCCCGGACATTACTATAAGAATGGCAAATTTGTTTGCTATTGCGATATCGCTAAGGTTGAAAACGTTTGTTACGACAGGATCGACGAAGTATGTAGGAACATTCGTGAGAAGCTTACACAAGGCGTAAAAAAACGTCTCGTATCAGATTCTAAGATTGGTTTTCTTCTTTCAGGAGGTCTTGATTCTTCCCTCGTGTGTTCTATAGCTCAGAGGAATCTGTCTGATCCAATCAAGACGTTTGCGATAGGCATGCGTAAAGACGCCATTGATCTGAAATATGCGCGGCAAGTGGCTGACTATATAGGAAGCGACCACGTTGAAGTTTTTATGACTGAAGAGGAAGTCGTCGCTTCGCTTGAGGATGTTGTCCATCTTTTAGGAACTTTTGATATTACAACGATTAGAGCAAGCATAGGAATGTATCTGCTATGCAAGTGGATTCACGAGAATACTGATATCCGCGTCATCCTAACGGGCGAGGTGTCCGATGAACTTTTCGGGTATAAGTATACAGATTTTGCGCCCTCCGCCCGAGCTTTTCAGGAGGAATCACAAAAACGCGTGCGCGAACTACATATGTACGACGTTCTTCGAGCTGATCGATGTATTTCCGTTAATTCTTTGGAAGCTCGCGTCCCTTTCGGCGACTTGGATTTTGTTCGTTACGTAATGTCGATCGATCCGGAGAAAAAACTTAACAAATACTGTAAAGGTAAATATTTACTGCGCCGAGCTTTTGAAGGAGATTATTTGCCTCGCGACCTTCTATATCGAGAAAAGGCCGCTTTTTCAGACGCTGTTGGACATTCCATGGCGGATCGTCTTAAGGAATATGCGAATAGCTTTTATACGGACTACGAATTTGAACAAAAATGTCGCAAATATACGCATGCAACTCCATTTACGAAAGAATCGTTATTATATCGCGAACTTTTCGAAAAATACTATCCGGGTCAAGGTGAGATGGTCGTTGATTTTTGGATGCCAAACAAAACGTGGAAAGGATGCAACGTAAACGATCCTTCGGCGCGAGTACTTTCTAACTATGGGGCTAGCGGAGTTTGATTTGACGAGAGTTAAAACCGATCAATCGTCTGATTTCTCGACTCTGCATTGAATTTATTTTCTTTTTGAGCGACGCAGAGTTGACGTCCGACAGGTTAGTGGTAGAATCCCCGTTAGTGAGCAAAGGAGTTCATCCACCGGAGAAATGTGTTCTCCTGTGGGTGGACGTTTTTTTTTGCATAATGGGAAAGGGGACTAGAAAAATGCTCAAAGAGGGCGAGGTAAGGATTCCTTCCGGTTGCGCAATTGCCGCGATGATATCAACGGAAGGCAATCTCATGACTGGCGAGAGAATCGTCAAGAGCATGATCCCAATGCATGATCGTTCCAATGGTCTTGGCGGCGGTTTTGCCGCTTATGGCATATACCCTGAATATAAGGATTTCTATGCATTCCATGTCTTCTTTGACAGTCACGATGCTCGGTTGGAATGCGAGAAGTTTTTGAAAGAAGGTTTTGAAATCGTCAAATCAGAAGACGTTCCTATTCGTAAGATTCCAGAAATTACCGACGTTCCAATCATTTGGCGATATTTCGTATCGCCAATGTCCTCCGTTCTTTCGCGCCTCCAACTTGACGATAGAGAGTTTGTGTCTAGGTGCGTTACAAGACTTAATACCAAGTTCGACGGCGTTTATATTTTTTCAAGTGGAAAAAATATGGGAACCTTCAAAGCCGTTGGATTTCCTGAAGACGTTGGTCGATTCTATCGTTTGGAAGAATACCAAGGTTACGCCTGGACAGCCCATGGCCGTTATCCCACTAACACTCCCGGATGGTGGGGAGGAGCTCATCCATTTTCGTTGCTAGATTATTCTGTGGTTCATAACGGTGAAATATCGTCCTATGACGCCAATCGTCGATTTATAGAGATGTTTGGCTACCACTGTTCACTTCAAACGGATACCGAAGTTATCGCCTATATTGCCGATTATCTTTTGCGACGTCGACAATTGTCTCTACAAGAAATGGCGTGGATCGTCTCCGCGCCTTTCTGGTCCGTTTTGGATAGACAGAACACACGAGAAGCCGAGCAGATCGCGTACTTGCGTAAAGTTTTTCCAAGCCTTTTGCTGACGGGTCCTTTTTCTATCGTTCTTGGTTTTACAGGCGGGATTATGGCTCTCAACGATCGAGCAAAACTACGTTCTATGGTCGTTGCTGAAAAAGGAGACGTCCATTTCGTCGCAAGTGAAGAAGCTGCAATTCGCGCGATTGAACCAGACGCCGAGAACGTCTACGCCCCTATCGGCGGCGAGCCTGTCATTTTCCGAGTAAAGGAGGGCGTGCTTTGAATCCTCTCGACTATGTAGTTCCTCGTTTTGAGATTATTCGGAACTTTGACCGTTGCACCGTATGTCGCGCTTGCGAACGTCAATGCGCCAATGAAGCGCATTTTTTCGATCCCAAGACCGAAACGATGCGATGCGACGATTCAAAGTGCGTCAACTGCCAACGCTGTGTTTGCACATGTCCTACGCATGCTTTGAAAATTGTTGAAAACGACGAGCCATTTCGAAGAAACGCGAACTGGAGCGGCGAGGCGATTAGCGAAATATATAAGCAAGCGTCTAGCGGC
>CAMZHY010000195.1 GCA_947307005.1 uncultured Planctomycetaceae bacterium | reverse complement strand
CGCAATCCTCTGTACGCCGTCGGACTTTTCGTCACAATGGCGACGACAGCGGTAAGTTGGGGACTCTTTATCTGGCTTGTCGCTATTAACCGCTCGACTTACGCAAGTCTTGGCAACTACGCGTGTCCGCTCGTAACCGTCGCCATCGCCGCCGTCGTTTTTCGCGAACGCCTCCGCGCTGGTCAGATAGTAGCGATTGCAATCGCCGTCGTCGCGGTCGCCGTTTTTGCGCTTGGAATCGGACGACTTCCGTGGGAAAGCGTCGTCGTCGCGTTTGTTTTCGCCGTTTACTCCGCGGTGCGTAAATCCATGGAAGTCGATTCCACAACCGCGCTCAGCGTCGAAACAATCTTTGGCGCGCCCTTTGCCGTCGGATATATCCTTTACGTCTTATTCTCGGAACCGACGCGCCCCGAATGGTCGACAAATCCGACGACCATTCTACTGCTAGTCGGGGGCGGCGCGCTCACTGCGGTTCCGATTCTGCTTTTTGGCGCGGCGGCGCGTCGCTGCAGTCTTACGACTCTGGCGATTCTCAACTACCTAACGCCTACGGGACAGTTTCTCTGCGGAACCTGCGTCCTCCACGAAAAAACGACGCTTTACCAGCTGCTAAGTTTTGCTCTCGTTTGGCTTGCGCTGGCGTTCTTCACGATCGATATGTTCCGCTACGAAAGCAAATCGCGACGCGGTTCCAATTCAGGAAGAAAAACGCCTGAAACGAAAAACGGTTCGGCAAGATAAGCGTCCGAAAGAAGAACCTTCTTTGCTCCTACAGATTTTTCGTCGGTTCCGCAGGTTGTTCCGCAACCTTAAGAAGTTCACGAGGATCGACCTTGATCGGCTCGACCGTCGGCTCCGGCACGTTGTAGGATTTCAGAAGGCGACGACCGTGTTCAGGGTCTTTCTGAGGAAGCGTAAAGGGTTTCGTCGCGTTTCCTTCCGCGTCGACATGCGCCATATAGAGACGCGTATACTGTCCGTCCTCGCGTCGAGAACTAAAGACGATCCAACGCCCCGTGGACGACCATGAGTGGTAACTATCGGAATCGTCGCTATTGACCTCTTTCCATTCGCGCTCCTCTCCCGTCTCGAGATTTTTGATATAGAGTTGCGCCTCTGGGCGCCAAATAGGAAAGACGCCGCTTTCGGCAAGCGTGTAGACTAAGAACTTGCCGTCGGGGGAAATTCGTGGGAAGAGGGCGGAGCGTTCCCGTCCCGCCGCGTCAACGACAATCTCGGGGGAGCCAAACGTTCGACTCGATTCGTCGAAACTTCTCCTGTAGATACTGTATCTTAGTTCCGTAGCCCGCTTCGCCATCTCCTCGAGACGGTCTTTTTCCGTCGACTGAGGCGTCTCGGGAACAAAATGCGCGCTACAGTAATATAAGAAGGAACCGTCGGGCGACCAGTATGGGAAAACTTCAAAGTCTTCCTTTGTCGACTCGATCAAAGTAAGTTCATTTTTAGTCGCGTCCAAAAGGACAAGGTCGGAAAACGCGTCGAAGACCTCTATTTTCTGCGAAGAAAGCGCGTGAAAAACTTGTCGCGTGTAATTCGAGGAAAAGGCGACCAAATCGCCCGTCGGACGCCATGCGGGATAGGAACACGTTATTTTGTTCGCTTCAACCTGACCGCCAACTTTTTTTATATTCTTTCCTTCGACGATTATCGTGCCTCCAATCGGCGGCGCGTCCATCCGCCGAAAGTGGAAGAGAAAACGATCCGTCTTCCTATCTTGAAAAGAATGACAGTTCACGCACGGCGACGTCCCAACGCTACGGTTGTCAAAAAAGGCGCGCTCGTCGTAGTTTTCGACGCAACGTTGCGCCAACACGATTCGATGCCCGTAATCGTAGCCCGGTTCGATGAGACGATATGAGAGATACGGATCGACGGGATCGTCGGAAACACGGTTCTCAAACGTCTTGCGTTTGAGCCACTTGCCGTTAATTTTCACGAAAACGTCGACGGAAAACTTGCCGCCGCGATTCGATTCAAGCAAACGTCTCCATTTCTTTTCAGGAAAGATCGCCTTGCGTCCGGAAACGCAAACGGTCGAACCATCTTCGCCTGAAAGCTTGACGAAGTAATCGTCAGCCTCTTCTTCCACTTGGAAATTCGCGGGCGCGATGTTAGGCGGAAAGGTTGTCTCGACATAGTCGGGATAAATCGCAGGAAGGTCGTCGGTCGCGTCGAAACTTCGGGGAACGCCCTTAGAACAACCGATTGTCATCGACGTCGCAAAGACGAAGGAGACGACAAAAACAATCTTTATATAATCGGTCTTTTTCATTGTGGTTTAAAATCGCAAGTTGCGTAAAAGTCGGAGACTCGGCGCAGAATCAATAAGGTTTGAAAACCGACTCGTCGCCGGCGTACCCCCAATATAATCCGCGACAATGAGTTCTCAGCGTCTCTTGCGCTTCGTCCGAGTTAATTCCGGATGTTTTCTGAACCGCATCGACATAATCTGCAAACTGGTTAAAGAGATCGACTGTTTCGGGGGTAAACTTATAGTCGCAATCTTGCCACTTATTACGACCATACTGCTGATAACGCCACGAGGCGTAACCCTGCTCGATCGCCTTCGGCGCGCCGCCGTTAGGATATTTCTCTTTCAAAAGCGGTTCGACGCGTTTAAGGAAGAAATCGCGCTTCTTCAGCATAAGCGCCGAAATCAACATGAGATCCCGCCGTTCAGGGGAAGAGTCGTCGTATTCGTCTTCCTTCGCTATGTCGTAGAGAAAAACAAGATTGGGATAACCCAACGTCGTTCCGTAGTCTTTTGTTGGGCGCAAACTGCGAATGCGCTCGATCATCGTCGCAATTTTCGCAACGCATTCCGGCGCGACGCAAAATCTTCGCGCCGCTTCCTCGACGCTCGACGCGGTCGGTCGCTCCGCGCGGAGTTCTTCAAGTCGTTCGCCAAACGCCGCGTCGTTATGGAAATCGCGAACGCCGTTGTAGAAATCGGGAGACTCGAGATACGCCAGTCCCGCGTTTGCCCAGTCGCGATAAAAAACAGTCCCGGCCAGAAGACGCAGATAACGATTCGCAAGCTTGTACTCGCCGCTCGTCATCGCGGCGATGGCGAGAGTCCGTAGACACGAAACCGAGCGATCCTCAGCGGCCATAAGATTGTTCATCGCGATGCGCGCGGCAATGTTCGTCTGCCCCCAGTAACAATAGAGGAGTTCACAGAGAACGCGATCCGAACACTGTTCCGTTTCGCGCATCAACATGTAGCGTTTAACCTTCGCTTTGTGCCAAAAACTTCCGTTCATCGCTTTCGCATAATCGTAACCGGTAACGGGCGCCGTCGACAAACCCGCGATCGGACGTTCAAACGCGCTCTCCGTAAGTCGCCCCGTATAAAACAACGCTAGATTGCGCATCTGGACCTCCGACTTGTTCGGGAAGGGATCTTGCGATTCGATCCGAAGCAGTTCTTCCCAGTCCTCGAAAACGAGCGCCCGCGAAGCCTTCATCACGGTAAAGAACGAACGCGTGTGATACGAGGCGACTAAGACGCACGCCATAAGGATAAACAACAACTCCCAAACGAGACGTACGCGGCCTCTTTCTTTTTCACGCCTAAACTTGGCGTCAATCTCTTCTTCGGAAATAGCGACGGAAGACGTCTTCTGATCGTTCGCTTGTTTCCGTTTCTTCATCTCTTTCTCGGCGATACGTTGTCGAAGTCGCTTATTTTGCCGGGAGAGAGGCTTCGGCGAGGCAGCCTTCTTTGACGACTTCATCGAAATCAAAGAAAGAAGTCGACAAATAAAAACGAGGACGAAAATCGTCAGCGGCGCAAGTTCTACAGTTCCGTAGAAAAACCGAGCTGTAAGCGTGTTTTTGTCGTAACGAATGTCTTCGAGGAGCCCGCGATTATAAATATCGGTTATTTTGACGGTTTGGAAGAAAACGAGTTGCCGCCATAATAATGGAATCAAAAGCGCGCCGAGCGCTAGGATAATCGCGCTGCCGATCGCGACGTTTTGCGTCGCGCGATCCTTTCGCGCGACGGCGACGTTTGCCAGTTCCCACGCGAAACACAGAGCGGCGGCAAACGCGCTCCAGAACCCCAAAAACGGATAAAAAAACGCAACGAACCCCACGCCGACGAACGCGCGCCAACGTTTCGAGGCAAAAACGGGATATACGGCAAAGCAGCAAAGCGAGGTGAGAATCGCTAGCGATTCGGAAAAAATAATCGGTTGATTGTAGGGAATAAAAACGTAATACGCAGGCCAAGTTGTAGAAATCGCAAAAAAACATCCGGGAAGAAAAGTCGCAAGTCTCGCGCAACCTTTAACTCCCGTCAACCTTGCGAGAAAAATCTGACCGGCGGTCGTTATCGCCGCGAGTATCCCCCCGCCCAAAAGCGGAAAATAAAAAAATTGCATCAGAAAAGCCGTCGCATAGCACAACGCTCCCTCTGGAACTTGGAGCCAACGCGACAAGTAGTCGTGATCGTAAAGAAAGAGCGAATTGTCTTGGACTGCAAAGAGATAGTCGCCATATCGAACTCCCCAGAAGAACCACAGAAACAGAAAAAAAATCAAGGACGTCAGCGATTCCAAATTGAGGAACCGGCGGCGCCGAGTCGTCTGCAACGAATCTGAGGGTGTTTCTGACATTGCGAGCGCTCCGAACAATCGACGATCAAAACTCGACTGAGATTTGGACATTCAACCGATTGAACTTTAAAAAAATCGGCAAAAACGTTACAGTGTGCTGGTCGCGCCGCGTCGTTTTCCGGACAATACCCCAACAGACCCCTTGCGACCTCGACAACGATGAATTTTACTGTAAGACCTAGCAAATGACAAGCGCGCAAAGATCAACGTTATCCATAATGCGCACACCTCAAGGACGTCGCCGATGAGACTTCACGAAAAACAAAAGACCGGTTTTCACCCCCTGTTTGGGGCGAATCTTTACGAAAACGGGGTTCTTTTCTCATTCGCAAGTCGCGGAGCGACAGGCGCTAGACTGTTGTTGTACGATCATCCCGACGACGCGGAACCGTCGCGCGTTCTTCATTTCGACGAAACTCGCGACCGTCTCGGCGACGTCTGGCGCTTGTTCGCGCCCGACGTTGGCGCGGGCGCCCTCTACCACTTTCAGGTCGACGGTCCGTTTAACCCGGCGCAAGGCAATCGTTTCGACGGACGAGCTCGCCTTGTCGACCCCTATGCGAAAGCTCTCTCCGGGGATTTTTTACCGAAACAAGACGGAGTGTGCCGTCCTCCGAAATGCGTCGTCGTCGACGACGATTTCGATTGGGACGGCGAAATGCGTATTCGCAGAAACCTCGCGGATGAAATCATCTATGAACTCCATGTCCGCGGTTTTACGAACTCGCCCACAAGCGGCGTCTCCAAACCGGGAACTTATCTCGGGCTTACTGAAAAAATACCCTACCTCAAGTCGCTTGGCGTGACGGCGGTGGAACTCATGCCAATCCACGAGTTCCCGCGCAACGCGCCAAATGGCGCCACGTTAAAACACGCCAATTATTGGGGGTATGATCCAATCGCTTTTTTTGCTCCGCACAGAGGATACGCATGGAGTACGGAACCTGGCGCGCAAGTTCGAGAATTCAAGGAGATGGTTCGGGAATTTCATCGCGCCGGAATCGAGGTCTACCTCGACGTCGTCTTCAATCATACGGCGGAAGGAAACGAACAGGGCGAAACATTTGCATTTAAAGGATTTGAGAATCGCAACTATTACCTTCTTACCAAGGAAGGACGCTACGTCAATTACTCGGGATGCGGCAATACGATTAACAGTAATCATCCTTGGATGCGCGATCTTATCTTTAACTGCCTTCGTTCGTGGGTTGGGAACTACCATATCGACGGATTTCGATTTGACCTTGCGTCGATTCTGAGTCGCGACCGAAACGGAGCGCTTGTCTGGAACCCGCCGACTCTTGAGTCGATTTCCGAAGATCCGCTCCTTGCCGACGCAAAATTCATCGCGGAAGCGTGGGACGCCGCCGGCGCGTACCAAGTCGGAAGCTTCGGAACGCGACGATGGGCTGAATGGAACGGGCGATATCGCGACGACGTCAGAAGGTTTTGGCGCGGCGACGAGTGGACGACCAATTCCTTCGCCACGCGTCTGAGCGGTTCGAGCGATCTCTATTCGCACCAAGGGCGCGCGCCGTCGTGCAGCGTCAATTTCGTCACGGCGCACGACGGATTTACGCTCAACGATCTGGTCACATACAATCATAAACACAACTTCGACAACGGCGAGGAGAATCGCGACGGCGAAAACAATAACAACAGTTTTAACTTTGGAGTCGAGGGAGAAACGGACGACGAACGCGTCAACCGTCTTCGAGAACGACAAATTCGCAATTTCTTCGGGACGCTCCTGTTTAGCCAAGGAGTCCCCATGATCGTCGCAGGCGACGAGACGCGTCACACTCAGAAGGGAAATAACAACGCCTACTGTCAAGATTCGCCTCTGTCTTGGATTGACTGGAACCTCGTGGAGAAAAACGAACCTCTTCGACGATTTGTTTCAACGCTAATCCGCTTTCGTCGTCAAGAAGCGTCGTTGAGGAGGCGCGATTTTCTCACGGGCAAACCGCAGGTCAAAGGCGAGTTGCCCGACGTTTCGTGGTTTGATCGCACGGGCGGTTCCGTAAACTGGCGCGCGACCAAAGAATCGACGCTTGCTTGCCTTATTAGCGCCCTCGATCCTCTAAAAGACCCGGGATTTGCCGCAGAGATCGCTAAAACGCGCGCCCTCGTCTCCGATCCTTTCCCATTTGACGTTGTTATAGAAGCGTCCCCAGAAGCTCGGTATCACATCCTCATGGTTTTCAACGCGACAAACGAACCAAAGAAATTCCAGTTTCCGGAAATCGCTCGACAAA